>JBBRVA010000055.1:0-16816 GCA_038247295.1 Caldilineales bacterium
ATCAGCGCGTGCAACTGATCATAATCATGTTCCATTATCGCCACCATGAGGCTGGCGGAAAAATCCTCGCTGCCATCCGGTGCAGCGATGGGCGTGGCGGCCGTGGGTGTGCCGAAACGCACGGTGCATGCCGTAAGGCTGAATAACAAACAAAAGAGTAGAATTTGACGGTACTGCAGGTAAGTCCACATAGAAATTTTCTCCTCAGAATTAAGTTAGCGTGCCATGTAGTACGACGTTTTTTTTGGCCAAACGTTGCTGTGAATTTTCATCGTGGACAAACCTTTTTTTACCCACTTTTTCCAGATGAGCGAAGAATATTGACGCAAAATAAACTCACGGGTATAGTGGAATGATCAAGCTTTAGATTGGGTTGCAACGTGCACTGTTGTTTGGAGCAGTTGGATTTTTGTACTGTGTAATGTATGTGACACGCGCCCATAAACGTAGAAAAAGTGAGTCGACCATTGAACCAGCTACAACTTTTTGCCATTACTGAAAACGGTCCACAGTCTTTGCCCGTCCCGGCTGATGCGACCACGCAAGACGAACTCTATCAAGGATTGCCATTGGGCGTTTACACCGCTTTGCGCACCTTCGAAAAGCATAAATTTCTCTATCTAGAAGGCCACCTGGCCCGCCTCAGTCACTCGATGCGTCTGCTCGGCTGGAATTACCAGTTGGACGAAACGCGTATGCGCCGAGCTATTCACAGTGTGTGTAGCGCTGCACCCTGGCCAGAAATGCGCGTACGGCTGGACGTGTTGGCGCAACCAACCCGTTACGCGGGGATCGAATATCGGGAAATGATTGGATTGATGCGCTTCGCTCCATTGCCAGCCGCGCTTTATGCCGATGGCGTAACCGCGGATTTTGCCGAGGGGTTGGTGCGCGGGCAACCTCTGGTGAAGACGGCGGCCTTTGTGGAAGCACGCAAAGCATACAGCGGCGGTAGCGCAACCGTGTACGAACGCTTGATGCTTGACGACGAAAGTCGAATTTTAGAGGGATTTAGCTCTAATTTCTATGCGGTCCATAACGGTGTGCTGCGCACAGCCGGCGCCGGCGTGCTCGAAGGCATTACGCGCAAAATTATTCTCGATCTGGCCGCCGGACTGGCTATTCCGCTGCGTTTGGAAGCCATCCACGTGAGTGAAATTCCCGATCTTGAAGAAGCAGCCATCAGCAGTTCATCGCGTGGTTTGTTGCCAGTGGTTAACATTGCCGGCCACCCAATTGGCAATGGACATCCTGGCCCGTTGTGCAGCCGGCTCCACACGGCATATGATGCATTTGTGGAGCGCACCGTACGGCCAGCAATTTAAATGGCTGATTGGTGAAAGGAGTTTGCAAACTCCTTTCACCAATCAGCGTTTAATATTGGCTGCCATTTGCAGATTGGTAGACAAATTATTCCAGTCGTGACGGTGCCATATAAAATATCTTACGTATTTATATTTAATGTTTGCCGTTCCGCTTTTGGCAACCCAGCCACCACCAACGTATACGATTCCTCGATCATCGCACCGAATTCCTCAGCGGGAATAGTGCCGTCTAAAACAACTGTGTTCCAATGTTGCTTGTTCATGTAATAACCGGGCGTAACGGCCGCATATCGATCGCGCAGCGCCAACGCTTGCACGGGTCAACACTTAAGCGTAATACGCAGCGGCGTTTCACGCCAGGCCAGTAACGCAAACATTTTCCCCTTCACCTTATAAACCAACGTGTCGGGTCCAAAAGGTGTTTCCTCTGTCACAGCCACTCGATTTAATAAGGCGCTGCGCAATGCGTCTAATTCCATCATTACCTCCCCTATCAACTCCCACCTACGTCCGAATAAATCTGATAAGCTTTAAGCATAATTTAAGATTGATTTTAAGAATTCAGAGGAAAATTTAGCTCTCCTAGTCTATTTTACACTGGTGATTCAAAAAAACATACGCACCAAAAATTTTTATCATAAAATCTACGTAAGCACATTGAAACAAAAGGGGCCGAAATCCGGTGCGCAGTTAACCTACTAATACAATATGATATATTTGTAAGCGATAAAATTTAAACTTTATTGCTGTATCACCACCTTTACCAATCATTTGTAAGTGCCAACAGGTAAATGCCGGTAGATCCATAAGTCCATCTGCCCCATATTTTGATCGAAGCCAGGAGAATACGAATGCAGCACCGAACCAAGTGGAATGGAATAAAATTGTCAATGTTGCCTTTTGTCTTGGCAATTATGGTCTTGGCAAGATTCGCCTACCCATACGGGGAGGTTGGTAACGTGAGGGCCGAAGCACAGCAGACGAACCTACCGTCGTCCATCAAGCAAGCACAGGCCAATGCCTCGCTCAACATTTATATGCCGCTTATCATGCTCAATGCCGGTTCGCTAGCACCAGAACAGGTTGTCGAATCGCCAACTACAACAGTCATACGCGTATTCACGCTGCCAACTAATAGCGCCCAGAACAACGAAAATGTCGCATCATTGAACATTTACGCTCCGCTCATCCTTCAGTAACAACAGAATCCGAGCTTATCGCAACAAAGTAAAGTAGTCTTATTTTTGCCTGCGAAATTACTTTGCGCTTACCAAACGTTCAATTGCAAGCCAGTCAGCCGGGATCTCCAACAGGCTTGCCTTTGCGAGACATTGACAAATAGATACCAGGGTGCTATTTTATCGCAGCAAACCTGTACATTAAAACACCGTTGGCTTATCTGTGAAAAGTGTAAAACCCAGTGTTTTGGCCTTGTGCAAAATAATGCGTTTGGACACTTTCGGCTGATGAGCGAACATCTTTTAAACAAGGAGACCCTACAATGCCCACGATGAAAGCTGCCCTGTATGCCGGTATTCGCCAGATCGGGATTCACGATGTCGAACGTTTATCGCCGCCACCTGGTTTCGTCCAGATCGCAACCACGCAGGTAGGTATTTGTGGCAGCGATCTACATAATTATTTCGGGGAATGGGAAGCATCCGACAGTTTGGCGCTTGGCCACGAAACCTGCGGTGAGGTTGTCGCCCTGGGTGAAGGCGTCACCACGCTTCAGCTGGGTGACAAAGTTGCGATCGAATGTTTTTCGCACTGCGGCCACTGTGTTTACTGTCAGACGGGGCAATATAACCACTGTCTGGAACGCAAATGGGTTTCCGAGCAACAGCATGGTGGCTTTGCCGAATATACCAACGCCCACGCCTCCGGTCTCTTCAAGTTGCCGGCCAGCATGAGTGACGAAGAAGGCGCCTTGGTTGAACCTTTGGCCGTCGCGGTGCGTGCCCTGGCCCAAGCGCGTGCCACCCATCAAGATCGCGTCGCCGTGATCGGCGGCGGCACGATTGGGCAGCTGTGCCTGGCGGTCGCAAAGGCGAACGGGGTTAAGGAGACACTAATCACGGTTAAATATGCCCAGCAGGCTCAACTCGCTAAAGATTTAGGCGCGGACCATGTGATCAATATCAACGACAATGATGTCAGAAGCGCCGTTAAAGAAATGACCCAGGGGCTGGGCATGGATGCAGTGATTGAAACGGTGGGCGGCGCCAGCCAATTTGACGACGCCATGGCTATCGTTCGCAAACGTGGCGCCGTGGTGCTCGTCGGTGGCTATTTCAAACCACTTGAGGTCGATCTGAGTAAGATCGTCTGGTCCGAGGCCATCGTCACTGGCGCCAATTGTTACGGCTACAGCGGCTTACACACCGATTTCCAAGCGGCCATCGATCTGATCACAACGGGCAAAGTAGATGCAACCCGGCTTGTCACCCATCGGTTCCCATTCAGCCAGATTGTCGAAGCATTTGCCATTGCGGCCGACAAACAGTCGGGCGCAATCAAGGTTCATTTACAGCTATAACAAAAGTGTAAGCAAAAAGATTGGTTTTTCATTTATTGTTAAGATATAATGTGAGCGCCACGAATATGTACAGAGAGCTATAATCACTATAGGTAACATGTTTATCACGCCGCATGTCAGTTAATCTCGCCTTATTTGGTCGTTACCAACTTACCGTAGATGGCGCCCTCGCAAAATTTGCCACCGATCATGCCCGCGCGCTGCTGGCCTATTTGGCTGTTGAGACGCGTGGGCATGATCGCACGACACTGGCAACGTTACTCTGGCCAGAACAGCCGGAAACTGCCGCCCGCCAAAATCTGCGCCAGGCACTGGTCTATCTCAAGCAGGCACTGCGCTCGCTACCGGCGTTGGATCAGATCCTGGAAATCACGCCTAAAACTGTCCACTTCCACCCGGAAAACCTGACCATTGACGTGACAGAGTTCCGCCGGCTCTGGTCCGCTTGTACCACACATGCGCATTCAGATATGGCGGTTTGCACAGACTGTGTGGCACGGCTGCAACAGGCAGCCGACCTCTACACGGGTGAGTTCCTGCAAGGCTTTTTCATCAAGAATAGCGCGTCGTTTGAAGAATGGGCGCTTTATGTGCGCGAGCAGTTCCATCGCCAGGCCCTACAGATATTCCACACCTTAACCCTCTATTATGAGACCGTGGGCGACTACAGTCAGATGCAGCATTACGCCAGCCACCAATTAACACTGGAACCTTGGCGCGAAGAAGCGCATCGGCAACTGATGCGCGGATTGGCACGCAATGGTCAAGGCACAGCAGCCCTGGCCCACTATGCCGCCTGCCAACGGGTGCTACTCGAAGAGCTGGGCGTGCCGCCGATGCCGGAGACCACGTTGCTCTATGAACAGATCAAAGCTGGCAGTTTTGATAGGATGACAGGATCGCAGGGCTTCGGCATCAGCGCCGAGGAGCCCGTGGGTGCAAACAAGGACCAAAGAATTTCGGGATCCGATGCTTTGGTCATCAGGCCAGAGTCAATGGGACGCCATCATCCGAACCAACCCTCCTTCCCGCACAATCTATCGGCTAATCTTGCGCCGTTGGTTGGGCGCGAGGAGCAATTGCGCCAGTTGACCACCACCGTGTTAGATCCAGTGCAACGGTTGGTGACGCTGTTAGGGATGGGCGGGATTGGTAAGACGCGACTAGCGCAGGCATTGATTGAACAATTGGTGTTCGAAGCGCCCGCGCAATTAACCCACGGTGCCTGGTTTGTGCCGTTGGTGGGCGTTGTAACAGAGGATGTGACAAATCTACAGCAGGCGTTGGCCGAGGCGATTGTAAAGACACTTGGCATTGCCACCTCAAGCGCAGAGGATGTGCAGACGCATCTATTTCATTATTTGGCACAACGTCAATTGCTGCTGGTGTTAGACAATATCGAGCATCTATTGGTAGGAGATGAGTCGACGTTGCGCGTCACGAGCTTTGTGCTTGCCTTGCTCGAGGCAGCGCCCGACGTTACAGTGCTGATCACCTCACGAACTGCGTTGCATCTGCCGGGGGAACGGGTGATCCGGCTGGAAGGTTTGGCAGTTCCCGATCGCAAAGCAACCGACGGCGCCAATTATGCGGGTGTGCGTTTATTCGTACAGCAAGTCCGGCGGCTGTTGCCAGGCTTCAGCATGAGCGCCGACAACCTCGACGATGTGATTGAGATTTGCCGGTTGCTCAACGGCATGCCGCTTGGCATCGAATTGGCAGCCTCACTTGCGCCTCACTTCAGCAGTGCAGAAATCAGCCAGGCCATACGCACGAACCTGGCCACACTGGTCTCGTCGCGACGCGATATTGATGAACGTCATCGCCAATTGACAGCCGTGTTTGCCTATTCGTGGCATTTGCTTTCGACGAGTGAACAGCGCGTGCTGGCCCAAGCCTCGATCTTTATTGGCCGCTTTAGCCGGACAGCAGCGCAGACCATTACCGGCGCGACGCTTCAGGATCTGATCGGCTTGGTCGACAAGTCGTTAGCGCATCAACCTCAAGTCGGTGAGTATGAATTGCATGAATTGGTGCGCCAGTTTGCCCAAGAGCAATTAGCCAGCTTAGAAGTAGACATCAGCGCTGCGCTCCAGACGCGTTATGTGCGTTACTATCTCGGTTTTATCGCTGCGCGCACAGATCAGTTGCACACACGCGAAGTCCAAGCCATCGTAGCACAGATTCAGCAGCAAAGCGAGAACGGACGCCACGCCTGGCAGATCGCCCTCCGCCAACAATGGATAGAGCCGCTGGCAGCGGCGATACCAGCCTTGCTGCAATATTGGATGGTGACAGGGCGCTATGTCGAGGGCGAAGCGCTCATAAAGGCGGCCTTGCCGACCATCGAAGCCATTGCCAACGGTGTTGACGCCGATTTACAAAGTCAAAAGTTGTTCATCGCACTCTGGCTTGCGTATGCCGAGTGTCTTTATGGGCAGAATCTGTACAAAGCGGCACTTGAAGCCACAGAAAAGGCCGTGTCATTAGCCCTGGCGGCCGCAGATGATCGTCAGTACGCACACGGTCTGATCCTGCTAGCCGAAACTTTAAGTTGGCAAGGCCGTCATGGCGAAGCACAACCTTTTGCCGAGCGAGCCTATCAACTGGCGCAGCAATACGCACTGTGGAAAATCGAAGCCCGGGCTTTGATTGCGTTGGCCTGGTATAGTGAAACCCTCGAACAGCGTCTGGCCCCGGTGACTAAAGCATTGCAAATTGCCCAGCAACAGGGCGATCCCTATCTCGAATTATTTTGTACCCAAAACCTGGCTGGCTCCTGTGAAAATGAGGGCCATTATGCGCAATCATTACCTTATCGCGTCCAAGCACTCCAATTAGCGCACGAAATTCAGGATCGCTATCAAATTGGTGAAGCCCATTATCTTTATGGACTTGTACATGCACACCTGGGCATGTACGAAAGCGCGCTGGATCATCTTCAGCAAGCGCTGACCATCGCCAGTGAATCCAGTTTTACCTGGTTAGAAAAGCGCTGTTTGAACCGCTTGGCGATGAGCTACTGTTGTTTGGGCAAATTCGACACGGCGTACAGCTTCAGCATAAAAGTGCATCCCCCAAATCGCCGTGATGAGGAGGCATCACCGTTCTTTGCGTTCACCCATGCTCAGGTTCTCACCGCGCAGGGTAGATGGGCAGAAGCTAAATCGATTTATCAGCGGCAGCTCACTCTAAAACGGGCCACCCTTGGCATTACATTAACCCGATTATTGCCCGAACTGGCGGAGCTCGCCCAGATCGCCCTCCACGAAGCGGACCCAGCCACGGCATTAACATACGTGGAAGAAATGTTGGAGATTCTAAACAAATATCCGCATTTCTCGATGAGCGATCTCTATTTCAATCGTTTTGCCATCGATCTAGCCTGTTATCAAGTGCTCCAGGCGGCAAATGATGCGCGCGCAATGGGCTGCCTGGAGAGCGGCTATCAACAGCTACGCGCTGGGGTCGATCAGATTGAAGATATGACGCTACGCCGTTCGTATCTGGAAAATGTGGCCGCCAATCGTGCCCTGGTGGCTGCTTGGCAATCCTCACAAGCACGCCAGCAGAGCGCCTTGTCATCCGTGGCCGACGATACACTTATCAGCACTTCACTGCCCCACAATCTGCCGGCCCAGATCACCCCCTTTGTCGGGCGCGAGGAAGTACTAGCAGAAATTCTCTCCCAGTTGCAAGATCCGGACATACGTTTGATCACGCTGATCGGCCCCGGCGGTATGGGCAAGACACGGCTGGCGCTGGCCGCCGCCAAAGCCGTCTACGATGCCAGCTTGGCAATGGATAAAGATGAGTCATCGGTTCATCGAGCTGAAAGGGCAAACCGCAAATTCCGCGATGGCATCTTTTTTGTCTCGCTGGCCCCCATCAGCGATCCGAACGCCTTGGCGTCGGCGATTGCCAACGCGCTAGGGCTCAATTTCACGCGCAGTGAACCGCGCCAAACCCTCGGCCATGCCCTGCACAACAAACAGATACTGCTCATTCTTGATAACTTTGAGCACTTGTTGCCCACGGCAGGGCTTACGACCAGCAGCGAAGCGTCGGTAGCCATCGATCTTGTCCTCGAATTGTTGCAGCGGGCGCCAGGGCTAAAGATCATTGCAACTTCGCGACAACGGCTCAATCTGCGCGGTGAGCATCTGTATAGTTTGCCAGGGTTGGCGTTTTCACCCCAGGCCACCTTGGCAGATGCATCCACCTGGGCAGCGGTGCGTCTGTTCGTCCAGAGTGCGCGCCGTGTGCATCCGCCTTTTCGGGTCAGCGCAGCAAACCTACCGGCCTTGCTTCGTATCTGCACATTGGTTGAAGGCATGCCCTTGGCCTTAGAGATGGCCGCCGCCTGGACAGATCAGTTGTCGCCCGCCGAGATTGCGTGCGCCATCGAAAAAAGTGTCGATTTCTTAACCTTCGAGCAACATGATGTGCCCATGCGCCAACGGAGCATGCGCGCCGTTTTCAACTGGTCGTGGTACTTGTTAAGCGCCACGGAACAGCGCGTCCTGCGCCAACTGGCTGTCTTTCGCGGTGGCTTCACGCGGGAAGCGGCAGAGCGCGTTACAGAAGTGAAAAGCCCAGCGTTGCTCCAGGTGCTGACCAGCCTTGTCCACAAGTCGTTGGTACAAATCACCCAAAGCACGCCCGAAACCACAGAGGTTAGCCAGCGTCGCTACGAACTGCACGAATTGATGCAGCAGTTTGCGCAAGAACAGTTGGAGGCCGTGCCAGACGAATGGGTGCGCATCTCCAACCAACATAGCGAATTCTATCTTTCATTCGTGGCCGCGCGCGAGCAGCGCCTGGCGCGCAACCAACTGCGGGAGGCAACGCTAGAAATTGAAGCCGAGCTGAACAATGTCCGCCAAGCGTGGGCATGGGCGGCGAAGCATGGGGTTAGCCTGGCGCTGGATCGGAGTGCCTATAGTTTATGGCAATTGTATCTATTGACCGGGTTATCGGCCGAAGGCGTACAGGCCTTTCGTTTAGCCGCCGATTACCTACAAATCCCTGGTGAGGAAATGGCACAAAATCCTGCTCGTCAGCCAACTATTTTGAGCAAATTACGGGCCTTTGAGGCGTATATGCTAGTTACACAAGGCAAGTATGAGGTGGTCGCATCGATCGCACAGCAAGCGATTGCGCTGGGCGAAGTATGTCCAGAAGGGGCAGCGCTTGGCTATTTAGCCTGGGGGCAAGCATACTATCATCAGGCCAAATTTAGCGCCGCTCAGGTTCAATGCGAGCAGGCTCTACACTACACAGCTCGCGCCCATCAGCAGAACGCGCCCAGTGAGTTACTCTACGATTTGGAAATGTTAGCGCAGCTTTTTCTGGGCGCGGTGGCCAGAAGTTTGGGCGATTATGTACTGGCAAAGCACCATTTTGGTCAGTGTTTACAGATCTGTCAACGCTTACACAAACTGCGTGGGGAGATACACGCCCACATTAACCTGGGATTTACCCACTGGATGCTACGCGATGATACTGCGGCGCGCCAGGCATATGACCAATCACTGCGGCTTGCGCGCGACGTGAGCTACCGCTGGGGGGAAGGTGTATCACTATACGAATTAGCCATTGTTGTGCGTGTCAAGGGTGAATACACGTTGGCGGTTGAGTTATGTACGCAGGCGCTGACGATCTTCCGTGAGATCGATGAGCGCCTGCACCAGATCTACGCCCTGTCAAACCTGATTGAGTTTTATAGTTGTATGGGTAGCTACACAGTGGCCCAGGGGTGGTATCAGCAACTTACCGTCGTACGGCAGAATTTTAATGCGCCGGATGGCGAACGCGTTGGTTTGTTGGCCAGCGCGATGCTCTACCATTATCAGGGCGATGATGAACAGGCGCTTGAGTACGCGCTCCAAGCGTGGCAGAGTGTTGAGGCGACGAGCAGCCGATCCCAACAGGCAGATGTCTTGACCCTATTGGGTAATGTCCAAGTTGGCTTGCATATGCTGGATGTCGCCGCAAGTAGCTATACACAAGCCGTAGCCCGCTATCAAGCACTTGGTTCGGTTGCGCTGGCGGCAGAAGCACAGGCTGGTTTGGCATCTATCGCCCTCGATCGGGGCGATCTGGCGCAGGCGCAAAAATTGACCGAAGAAATATTAGCCGTTTTGGTTGATTACCCTTATGCAGGGCTCGATGAACCATTTCCAATCTACCTCACCTGTTACCAGGTGCTCGCAACCATGGGGGATGTGCGCGCCAGTACGATCTTGCAGACAGGTTATCGTTTGCTACAAACATACGCGAACCATATCTCAGATCCTGGGTTGCGGCGCTCTTTTTTAGAAAACGTAGCTACTCATCGGGCGCTGCAACAAGCATATACAGCGATTGGCTTGCCACACAATGAATTAGTAATGGGGATTGGGTGATTGGAGATTGAGTGCTCAGGTCATCACCCAATCCCTATCATCCAATCCCCAGTTTGATGGGCCAATCGCCTTAGATACGTTACGTCTTTAGGCAGCAGAGGCGTGGTTTGGTATGCCCTGGTCGCCTGTGAATCCGGTCTCCAGCGCCTGTTCTGCAACAACGCCGCCAGCAGTGCTTACCCGCGCAATGGTCTGCGTGGCCAACCGCTGATCGAACAAAGCAATTTGCTCGGTGCTCCCAATCAAACCGAGCATGTCGTTCAATTGTAGCTGAGTGTCCGGTGGTGGGTTGGGCAACAATTCTTGCTTGCGGATCAAGGCAATGACAGAGGCGCCCGTCTGAGCACGTAAGTTCGTGGCAGCCAGTGATTTTCCAATCAGCGGATTATCAGCTTCTAAGCTGCGCCAAGCGATTTCCATGCCGCGCATGGTGTTATGCAATTGTTCAAGCAGTTGATGCTTCGCCGGGCTGGCGACAGCAGCATCATATTGATCGCGACGCACCGCATCGGTATAGTGATGCACCTGACTCACCGGAAAGTCGAGGGCGAGCAGGGTATGGCGCACCACTTCCAAGCCACCCTCCAATTCTGGGTGAATCACATCTTGTGCGCCTAGTTCGTGCAGACGCTGTACACCGGGACTGGTGGTGGCACGAGCAATGATCGGCAGGTGCGGGGCAAGCAGACGGGCGGCAGCAACGACCATTTCGGTGGCGGCTTCGTCGGGCAGCGTTACTACCAAGACGCGCGCATGGTCAAGATCGGCATGGTTGAGGATCTCAGAATTGGCCGCATCGCCATATAACGTCGGGATGCCGCGCTGCTCAAACTCTGCTGCGCGGCGGGCATCGCTCTCCACCACAAGCCGTGGAATCTCCAACTGCTCCAGAACAGTGACCACATGTTCGCCAACCCGCCCAAAACCGACGACTACCACATGGTCGTGTAGGTCGTGATCACCCGCAGCTGGCACAGTTCCCTGCCGATCCAGGCGACGCCAGAGTGCTGGGCTACGCTGGAGCAGACGTTCCACCACAGGCAGCAGCCGAAAGAGCAGTGGATTTAACACGATCGAGAGCAACGCCCCAGCCAAAATCAGCGAGTATTGATCCTGGCTGAGCACGCCCAGCGCAACGCCAGTTTGACCCACGATAAAGGAAAATTCACCGATCTGGCTCAAACCAGCCGCGACGACCAGCACTGTGTGGGCAGAAGCTGGTAATACGAACCCCATCAGAATCGTGATCAGCGCCTTGCCAAACACAATCATAGCTGCAAGCGCGAGTACATAGCCAGCGTTAGCAAACAGATAAAATGGGTTGACCAACATGCCAACCGAGACAAAAAAGACGACGGCAAAAAGGTCGCGAAAAGGCACAACCTCGGCCCCGATTTGGTGACTGATCGGTGACTCACCCAGGACAACACCGGCCAAGAACGCCCCCAGTGCGAGTGAAACGCCAAACAATTCTGCCGACCCCAAAGCCGTACCCACCGCCACAGCGACAACCGCTAATATAAACAACTCGCGCGAGCGAGCAAAGGCAATGCGCGTGAGCAACCAGGGCAGCAGTCGAGCGCCGGCGATCAGCATCATCCCCACAAAGAAGGCCGCCTTGAGCAAGGCGAACCCGGCATTTTGCCAAGAACTGCCCTCACCACCCGCAAAGAGCGCGGGCAGTAGCACAAGAATTAAGATGGTCGCCAGATCTTCCAACACCAACCAACCCACAGCTACCTGGCCGTGCACCGTATTGAGCAGGCCATTGTCCATTAAGCCGCGCAACAGAACCACCGTGCTGGCAATTGAAATCGCCAACCCCAAGATAAAGCTGGCAGGCATCGACCAGCCCCAGGCTTGGGTGAGAGCAAAGCCGAGGGTTGTGGCGATAATCATTTGCGCCAGCGCGCCGGGAATTGCGATCGAGCGCACTTTCCACAGATCACGCAAAGAGAAGTGCAGCCCGACACCAAACATTAGAAAGATAACACCTAACTCAGCGAGTTGACTAATATCGTCGATATCACCGACAAAGCCAGGCGTAAAGGGACCAATCGCCATCCCGGCGAGCAGATAGCCGACAATGGTCGGCAGGCGCAGCCGCCGCGCAATCAATCCGCCAGCAAAAGCCGTGACTAAAACAACCGCAATGTTGGTCAGTAAATGTAGGTTATGCAACTCTCTTCTCCTTGTGTGTGGTTCAGGCCTGGTTGGAGCCCAGTATAGCGGCAATGGCTAGCATTGCTACGCCGCTATACTTGTCTGATCGCCATTCGTTACCTTGGATTCCTTGCCTTTCAAGAACCGGTTTTCGTTTGTATCAGCATATGAATAAACCTGCGCCTTATGCGCAGTCTCTACTTTCGCATTCTTTACTATATCTTCTATGGAGTAAATTTGAAAATATTTATCTACGCGAGAAAGTAAGCCTTCTCTCTAAAAACTTTACAAAAACCGACCCGTAAGCGCGAAGGATTTGCCCCAAATCTGCGATTAATAATATAGACGAGTCGTCTACAAAGACGCCCGCTGGCACTGGCGAGAGTGACAACGGGCGTCTTTGGTTTTTCTATGGTAAAAAGCCCTAATCCTTACCGCACATGCGTAAAATACGCGTTGACACTTGCATTTTTATGTGCTAGGCTGCGCTAGGGTGTAAAGCTCAAGCAGAAAGTGACTATGCGACTCAACCTAGCCCACCAAAGCGGCAAATTACAAGGAACGCACTCTTGAAGATTTTGGAAACTGACCGCCTTATCCTATGTCAGCTTGTCGTAGAAGACGCCACGTTTATCTTTGCGCTGTTGAACGACCCTGGGTGGCTGCGCTTTATCGGGGATCGAGGCATATGTACCTTGGACGATGCACGCAACTATATTTTGCAAGGCCCGGTTGCCATGTATGCGCGGCACGGCTTTGGACTCTATCTGGCGGCGCGCAAGCAGGATGGCGTCCCGATTGGGCTCTGTGGGCTGCTTAAGCGAGATGGCCTGGCGGATGTGGACATTGGCTATGCTTTTCTGCCCCAATTCCGCGGCCAAGGCTATGCCGCTGAAGCCGCGGCGGCAGTAATGGCCTATGGAAAAAATGTTTTGGAGCTTGCGCGAATTGTGGCAATTACAGCGCCCGACAATGAGCGATCGGCCAAAGTGCTGGAGAAGTTGGGCTTAACCTTTACCGAAATGATTACACTGCCGGGCGATGAATCAGCCGTTAAGCTATTCACGGCCATAGCGCATGGTTGATTCTCGAGGTAGAAGGCGTAGCGACTACGCCTTCTACCAATTGACCGATGTAAATAGGGTCGACTGAAGGGTAACACAGCCTATGCAGTGAGGGTGGTTTCAACCTTCAGCCAACGGGTAAGCACCTGACTTAAGGCAGCCATGCCCACTGGTTTGCTCACATAATCATCCATACCCGCCGCGATACAACGCTCGCGATCCCCCTTCAGAGCTTGGGCCGTCATCGCAATGATCGGTATGTGGCCGCCATGCACCTGTTCGCGTTCACGGATGCAACGAGTGGCTTCGAAACCGTCCATTTGTGGCATCTGACAGTCCATCAGCACGAGCTCGTAACCGTGCTGGGGCAGAGCAAGTCTTTCAAGCGCTTCACGGCCATGTGTCGCCAGCGTCGCCTGACAGCCCAGCCGGGCCAGTTGCTGGCGCATAACAATCTGATTCGCCGGGTGGTCTTCGACGAGAAGGATGGATGGTAAGCGAGGTCCCTCGTCCGCCGGCGTTACGGCTGGCAACGCTAGCCCAACATCAGACGGCCGCGCGGACGCAGACAGAGCTTTTACGGTGCCGTTTGCTGGCGGGTAAGCAGATGCCTGGGCAGGCTTTGCCGTCAGGATATGGCTAATCGTCTCCACCAGGCGCGCCTGCCGGATCGGCTTGGTCAGATAGGCAGCATAGCCAGCATCCAGCGCACGCTGACCGCGGGCTTGTTCATCAAACGCCGTCAACATAATCAAGCGCGTTGCTGTCAGCGTAGGCTCGTCACGGACCGTCTGGCCAAGTGTGGTGCCATCCATGCCTGGCATCATCTGATCAATGATCGCAATCGCATAGGGTTGCCCCGCCTCGGCGGCGCGCATCAAGTAGAGTAACCCTTCGGTGCCGCGCGTGGCAACATCGACCATCATCCCCAATGCCCCCAGATAAGTTCGGATTATTTCCCGGTGAGTGGCGTTGTCATCAACCACCAGCACACGCAACCCTTCAAGCGCGAGTGAATGGGTCGAGCTGGTTATCGACTCAGCCGGCGCGCGCTCCAGGCAGATGGTGAACCAAAAAGTCGAACCTTGACCTTCTTCGCTATCGAGCCCGATCGTACCGTTCATTAAGTGTGCTAGCCGGCTGGCGATGACGAGCCCAAGGCCTGTACCGCCGTACTGGCGCGTTGTGCTGCCATCTACTTGGGTAAAAGGCTGAAAAAGCCGTTGCTGGGCAGCCTTGGCCACGCCGATGCCAGTATCCGTCACGGCGCCACGTAGGATTACGTGGGTAGGCGTCGTTGTTTCTAACGTCAGCTTTACCACCACCTCGCCTTTGGCTGTAAATTTAATCGCGTTGCCAACCAGGTTGAGTAAGATCTGGCGTAGGCGACCGGCGTCACCGCGTAAGATGGCTGGTACATCAGGCGCGACGAAGGTCATCAGCGAGAGGTGCTTGGCGCTAGCCTTGACGGAAAGCAACTCGGCGACGCTCTCTACCACTTGAAGTGGGGCAAAGTTCTGTTGGTCTAAGAGCAACTTTCCAGCCTCGATCTTAGAAAAGTCTAAAATGTCATTGATGATGCTCAGCAGATGGTCAGCTTCGTTGACCACAATCTCCGCATACTCGTGCTGTTCTTCATCCAATTCTGTGCCAAGCAACAGTTCCGCCATACCGATGATGCCATTCATGGGCGTGCGGATTTCATGACTCATCGTGGCTAAAAACTCGCTTTTCAGGCGCGAGGCTTCTAGCGCATGATCGCGCGCCACGGCCAAATCTCGATTGGTTGTCTGTAGGGTTAGTGCTTGTTGGCGCACTTGATTCAAAACGCCCTGCAACTGCGCAAAGAGCAAACTGTTTTCTTGTAAAGTTAACACTTGCCGCAGCACGACAAAGCCAACAATCGCCCCAACACCCACTGCCATCCAGCCAAAATTGATTGGCAAAGGGTGAAAATGGCTCCAGATTAACAGGAGATAGACCGCAACTAAACAGACATAAGGTAGGTAGGTGGCGGCACGATTTAGGCGATGCTTAGTCTCAGTGTCGGACGTTGGGGTTGTTAGGGCCACGATGGCGGGTGGCGCACTGGTTGCTTGGGCAACGCCGGCTAATATAAAGATCAGATTGGTCAGTAACCAACCCAAACTGAGCCAGTCACCCATCACAAAGGTCCCCGAAAGGGAGCGATTTCCATAGATACAGGCGAATACAACCTGAGTGCCAATGCCAAGCGTTAAAAGAAAGAGGGCGCGTGGTTTTTGTTTTGCCGGTTGCCGATACAAAAGCATCAGCAAGGCAAAGATTAAGACCAAGTTGCCCACGGGGTAGGCCAATGTAAGAATCTGCACGCTACTTCGTTCGTTGCTTACAGTTGCCGCTAGTGGACCAAGCCAATAATTCCACAAGACCAGCACTGAAGCGAATAGGACGATAGTCATATCCAGGCCTATTTTCAACCATTCGCGCGGTTTAAGTCGCTGGGTTGGCAGAAGCAATATACCGATTAGAAACAATGGATAAAAGGCCAGGAAGAAGCCATCGCCAAGCGAAGGAAAGGGCACAGCCCCTAGCTGGATTGCAAAGACCAGGACCAGCATTTCGCCAAGCGAAAGCATAAACCTCGCTGCCGCCAGCATTCCCCAGGCCCAAAAAAGTTGGCGTGAATAAAGCGCAGAACGTTGGGCGGCATACAATAGTGCCAGTGCAGAGAGCAAATCCCACAGTGGATAAGGTAGTTGAAAGAGGATAACCTTCAAACGTTCATCATAAACGAAAAGCATTATGCCCAAGTTCACCAATAAAATGAGCCCAGACAAGACCAAACTGTACACAAACAGCTTTGGGCGTCGAGCTGGCAACACTGTCTCTCCACCATCATGCGTCATGTGTATACCACTCTATCTAGAACGTTCAAATTGAAGTTGCACGGGCTGTTTATATCAATCAATGTAGTATAGCGAGAAGGCAAAGCCTAATCCATCCGCCAAATTGCCGATTCTTACTGTCAACTTATTGCGCGCTTAACACAATCGTCGGAGGTGAACGTTACACGGTGCTGGGATTGGACCAGCTATAAGAGAGGAAGACAAATTGGGGAGGAGTTGGGTAGAGGAGGGGAAAAGAAAAAGCCAGGCGCAAGGGGCGACTGGCGGAGCAAGCTAGGCAACAGGTAGGTGACATAGGCACACGGAGCCATCCCCCACAAAAAGTAAACGTAAGTTCGGTTGGCAATGGCCTACGCTCGCATGCAGAAACCGCATACTACCATCGGCGCTGGCGGACTTAACTGCCGGGTTCGAGATGGGACCGGGTGTA
>JBBRVA010000056.1:0-16815 GCA_038247295.1 Caldilineales bacterium
GAACTGGGCACGCGTGAATTTATCAAGCCGGTGGAGCAGATGTTGATCCACGGCACCAGCGCCGACCGCCAGTTGCGCATCTACGACGCCACCCAGGGCGATATGAAGGCCGTGGTCGATCATCTGATTGCGGAGACAAAGGAAGGGTTATTTAACAATTAAACCAGACAATTGTGTTATGCCTTATTGCCGCCATGCCGCATATTCGGCCTTCGTCTGCTCGTCGGGCGGATAGACGCCGAGGATACTGGCGCCAGCGGCCACCTTCGCTTGAATAAATTCCTCTAAGCGTTCCTGCTCATACGCATCCGCTGCTACTGCTTCGGCTACGTGCGCTGGGATCGCCACCACGCCTTCAGCATCACCGACGATAATGTCGCCGGGCATGATCAGCACGCCAGCACAGCCAATCGGCCCATTGATCTCGACGGGATGGTGAATGGTAAAAGAAGTGGCGGCGTGGGCGGCTTTGATGTAGGCCGGAAAATCGAGTTCTTGGAACGCCGGGGTATCGCGCAGCGCGCCATCGGTTACCAAACCAACCGCACCGCGCACTTTCAAGCGCGTTGCCAGGATATTGCCCAGCGTTGCGCCGCGCACATCCCCGCGCGCATCGATCACCAAAACATCATCCTGGCCGACAGTTTCTACCGCAATCCGCTGGATGTTTTTGGTATTGTCGTACAAGGTATCGGTCATATCTTCACGCGCCGGCACGTAGCGCAGTGTGAAAGCATAACCGACCATCCGCAGATCTGGGCGCAAAGGGCGGATGCCAGGCAAAAAGGTATTGCGAAAACCGCGCTTATCCAGCTGCGCGGTCAGCGTGGCGGTGGAGACCCTGCGCAGCTTTTCAAAGGCTTGGGTGCTCAACGATTTCATGATCGATTGCGACATAGAGTAATTAAATCCCTTCAATCTTGGCTAGCGCACGGTTCTTCTGGAGCGAACGCCAATTCTCTTCCAACTCGGCTTGGTGAATTTCTGCCCAGGCCAAGATAAAGCGCATTTGACGGTTGGGCAAATCCCCGGCCAGTACTTCAAGTGGCTTAATCGCAAAGGTGGCCGAAGACTTGCTAAAATAGGCGCGAAAGTGCGGCACAGGGTGATTTGCCGTGGGGTCGATATACATATGAATCGTAATCCCCCGAAAATTAGATACGGATACCATTGGGTTTCCTTACGACTTTTGCTATACACGGATAGGGAAAACACGGATAGAAAAAACTGAAAATATCCGTGTTTTCCCTATCCGTGTATACCGCCCTACCGGTTTAAGGCGCAGTTTCGTTGGCTAGTTACGCCACAATAATAGTACGCAAGCGAGCTTACCAGCGGGTGGCCATAAACTTCCAACCGGGCTGCACCTTCTGCATCTCGATCTCGTCGTTGCGCTCGGTGAGGCCACATGCCTTGTACTGCGCATGCAATGTAGCCAGCGCCGCGCGATCCAGATCCACACCCAAACCAGGCTCGTTCGAGACCAGCAGCGCGCCATCCTCAAATGGCAGCCGACCGCCGACGATTACTTCTTCCGACTGCCAGGGATAGTGCGTGTCGCAGGCGTAGGTTAGGTTGGGTATCGCCGCCGCCAGATGCGCCATGGCCGCCAGCGAAATACCCACATGGCTGTTCGAATGCATCGACAAGCCCCGCCCAAAAGTGCGACAGATGCGCGCCAACTCGACCGACGCACGCAGCCCGCCCCAGAAGTGGTGATCGCTCAGAATGATGTCTTCCGAACCCGTGCGCACGCTGCCGGGAATGTCTTCGAAGGAAGTGGTACACATATTGGTTGCCAGCGGTATCGAAAGCGCTTGGCGCACCTTGGCCATATTTTCCTGCCCACGGGTCGGGTCTTCATAATATTCGAGCACGCCTTCCAGTTTGCGCCCCGCATCGATCGAAGTTTCTACCGTCCAGATCGCGTTGGGATCGAGCCGCAGCGGTGTGCCCGGGCCGAAGGCTTCATACAGCGCATGCATGGCGGCGACTTCTTCGTCTGGCGGGAAGACGCCCCCCTTTAGTTTGATCGACTTGAAGCCAAATTCGGCACACATGGCTTGGGCTTCGGCCACCACGCCAGCCGGATCTAGCGCGGCTTTTTGACGGGCAGCGGCCCAACCCGTGGCGGCTGGATCGGTATCAAAGCCCAGTTTGCCGCCCGCGCCTTCATACTTATAGAAGAGATAGGCCGAAAAATCGACTCGCTCCCCACGGACACCCGGCACCCGACCACCAAGCAGATCGCAGACAGGTCGCCCAGTCGCCTTGCCCATCACATCAAAACAGGCAACTTCGATCGCGCTGAAAACGTGGACAAGTCGGCGTCGATCCCAAGGTGATTCGCCGCGTTCGCTGGCGCCTTCTTGGCCAAAACGGGCGCGCAGCCCGTCCTGAATCGCATTGAGTTGAAAGGGATCCTGGCCAATCACAACTTCGCGCGCCGCCTCTAAGGCCTGGGTCGTGGCGACGCTGCCCGGCACTTCGCCCAGACCGTAGATGTTGTCATCGGTCACAATTTCGATAATCGTGCGCAAGGCATACGGGGCATGTAAGCCGGCCGCGTTCAGCAGCGGCGGATCGCCGACCGCAATCGGCGTGACGTGCATATCAATAATTTTCATAGATGGGTGTCCGTTCGTAATCAAATGGTCGATGAGGAAGGGGTAGAAAACGGATGATCAGAATAGGCGGCTTGATAGCTGCTCAGCTATCAATCCGCCTATTCTGATCATCTGCATTGTACTGCTATCCTTTGACACTGCCCGCTGTCAAGCCGGCGATCATAAAGCGCTGCCCATACATATAGAAGATGACCACGGGTAACGAGATCACCAACGACGCCGCCATCAGCAAGCCCCACGGGTAGATATCGCCAAAAATCTTTTGCGCCAGACCCACCGGCAGCGTCATCAGCCTTTGGCTGCTGATAAAGACAAAGGCGAACAGGAACTCTTTCCAAGCCGCGGTGAAGGAGAAGAGTGTCACCGCCAGCAACGCTGGCACGGTCAAGGGTAAGGTAATACGCAGGAAAGCCTGGATGCGCGTGGCGCCGTCAACCATCGCGGCATGTTCCAATTCTTCGGGAATAGCCCGGTAGTACCCCATTAACAGCCAGGTGGCAAAGGGAATCATTGAAGTTGGATAGGTAAGGATCAGCGCCCAGCGCGTATTCGTAACACCGAGGGTTGCCAAAATGCCGTAGAGTGGGATAAAGAGCAGTGCGCCGGGCAGCAGATAGGTAACCAGCAGCGCCGTCGTCATGGTCTGCGCGCCGAGGAAGCGCAGACGCGCCAATGCATAGCCACCCATGCTGGCAAAGAGCACCGCCAGCGCGGTCGTCGAGACGGCCACAATCACCGAATTGCCAAACCAAAGGAAGAAAGGCTCTTCAAAGAAAAGTCGATAAAACTGATTTAGCGTCCATGGTGAGGGATAGAACATCGGATGGCGCTGGCTGATCTGCAAATCATCCTTGAAGGCGGTGATGATGATCCAGTAAAAGGGGAAAAGGATAAAGGTGAGCATGATCAGCATCCCAATACCACGTCCTACATCACCGAGCCAGCGCGACCGCTTGCGGCTACGCCCGCCGATTTTTTGCACCGGCAACAGCGCACTCAGCGCGCGGAAGATAAGCATAAAGGGGAAAAGGATAATCGTGCCGATCATGCCAATCACCCAGCCAATGCCATCCAGTACACGATCTTGCCAGGTTTCGCCTAATTGATCGGCGGCGATGTCGCGGCGCATATAGCGCGAGAGCAAGAGGATGAAGAAGCCTAGTACCGGTGTCAAGCTAAAGGCGATGGCGGTGCCAGGGCCAAAGCGCAAGCCACGGATAGCCGTAGTATAGGCCAAGATCGAGTAAACGGTCGTAGAATTGCCCGGACCACCGCCTGTTAGCAAAAAGATTGTCTCGAAACCGTTGAACGTCCAGATGGTGGAAAGCAAAGTTGCCACAGCGATCACATAGCGCAAACCAGGCAACGTAATGTGAATCAAGCGCTCCCAGGCGCTGGCGCCGTCGATTTCGGCGGCTTCGTACTGTTCTTTGTCGATCGCTTGCATGCCGGCCAGCATATTGACGGTGAAGAAGGGAATGCCAGCCCAAACGTTGACCGCAATCACGCAGATCATCGCCATTTTGGGGTCGGCTAGGAAGGAAAGTGGCTTATCAATCAAGCCGATGCCCAACAAAAGTGGATTGAGACCACCAAAGAGCGGGTCTAAGATCGATTTCCAGGCCAATGCCTGCACGACGGAAGGGATGATCCAGGGTAGCAATACCAGGCCGGTGAGCACGTTGCGCCAGCGCTTTTGTGCATTGAGCAACAGCGCAGCACAAAGCCCCAAGACCAGCTTGGCCGAAATTGACCCGGCTGTAAAGACAAAAGTGTTAGCCACCGCTTGCCGATAAAACGGGTCTTGCCAGAGCCGGATGTAGTTATCCAGCCCGACAAAGCGCGTCTCACGGTTGAGGGTGCGCACGGTCATGCTCGTGTAGATCGCCTGGAGGAAGGGCCAGGCGATAAATAGGAGCATCAACACGACCATTGGGATGACAAACGGAAAGGCGATCTGCCAATCTGGGCCAAAGAGGCGACGGGCGAGACTTCGGCGTGGACCAGGGGAAAAACTTCTAACAGGTAGGGATTCTGCTCGTTGGGCCATTTTTATCTCCTTCACATCCGTAGCAACAATTAAATGGATAACGATTTTCCAAATCGTTCAGCAGCGGGAAAACGATTTGGAAAATCGTTATACATGGACAGTATCAACCCAGCAAGGCTAAAACGACTTGGAAAATCATTGTACATTGCATTCGTCAATCCATCGGTTTGCCCGCGGCTAACCACTGTTGGAAGTCATTTTCAATCGTCTCTGGCCATGCCCGGTCCACTTCACCGGGGGTATAACGACCCTGGCGTAGACGTAAATGACCGAAAGCATCGCGCTGGCGAATATCTTCGGATCTTTCGACCACATCTTGGGCCAAGTGGGCCGGAATAAAAATAATGCCGGTGGGGGTGCCTAACACCACGTCACCCGGCAGCACAGTAACCTCACCGATCCGGATCGGGATGTTGATGCCAGCCAAGGTGACATCGGCAATGGCCGTCGGATCGAGTCCCTTACAATAGACGACTAAATCCTCCAACTCGCTGACGCCGCGGTGGTCGCGGATGCCACAGTTGAAGACGGCGCCGGCGCGCGTGCGGGTGCGCAATGACGTACCCAGATTGTCCCCAATAAAGGTGCCGTTTTTTACTTTACCAAACATGTCTACCACCAGCACATCGCCTAATTCCAGCGTATCGATCACCCAAGAATTTTGGCCACCGATGCGGCCTTCGGCTTTGCCCTTCTCTTCCACCAAGTCATGCAGATCTGGCCGGTGGGGAATAAAGGCGGTGGTGACGGCTCGCCCAACCAGAATGCGCCCCGGGTGAACTTCCACCCAATCGCCGACAAATTGGTTATTATAACCATTTCGGCGCAGCGTGCCCCAGGCTTCTTCGGTGGAAACCAGTTTCATCCGCTCGATAATATCATCCGACACGCGGGGGCGGCCCGTGGAAAAACGTTCACCAGAAAATTGCCGGGACAACTGGGTTACCGCTTCTGGCGGATTGACAATGTGCATGCAAAACATTCCTTTACATCATGCGGGTAGATCGTGAAGATCTACAATTTTTATAGATTTAGACTTTACACACCTGGGAGCGCCGGCATCCTGCCGGCAGGATCGCGCCTAAGAGGCAACCGCCTCTGGGCGCGCGCCCAGGTGCATGCGGGCTAAGATTGATAACGTGCGTCGTAGACTCATCAGCCCACTGAATCGCTTATGCAATCCATTCTTGCCATTGGTGAGGCAGTGGTTTGCCCAATGTTTTGGCGTAGACACTCGCCTTGCCATAGAAGATGAGCAGGGCTTCTTTATAAATTTCTAATTGAATTTGAATTGGAATGACAAAGTTTTCGCCGCGGTAAATGGTGTGTTGTTGGATTTCCTCTTCGCTGAACGCTTCGAGCGTGGCTTGCAGTTCTTGATCCAACTCGGCAAACCAAGCGCTCAGCTTTGACACACTCTGCTCTAGTTCAGGTTCAGGATGGCGATAGGAAAAGTCTAACTTAAACGTCTGAAAAGACTGGATATAGGCCTGTTCCACTTCACCGATGGTACGGCAGAGTGAGCCCAAAGTTGGGTTGGCGCCGCCCACGGTATAGCGTAGCTCTTCGTCGGTCAGAATTTCCATCAGTTGCGTGCGCAGAGCCTGATACAACTGAAAGATCGGCCAGTAGCCTTGGATGATGCTGTTCATAGAGCTATCCTTACTTAAGCAACTTGTAGTAGAGTTTGCTCCAACTCTTCAGGTAAGGCAACTGGATAGAAACGCTGGGCGGCATAGGCATAATCTTCCCCGCTCTCATCGATAACGCGCAGGTAACCATGTGCGGTTGCTATATCATCGGAAATTATTCGGTACAACTTACCGATTTCAAGCGACGCTTCATATCCTGCATTATTAATACAAACTGCAAAGTGCAAATCGATAGTATTGTCCATAGTTAATCCAGCAAAGGCAATTTCAATTTGAATTCCTTTTTTCCAATCCCATGTGCCTCATACCAGTGTACTTCAGCCATATGTATTGTACCATCAATGAGCTGTACAGTAGCAATGCCCTTCAATTTTTGCCCGCGTCCATAGCCATATTGTCTTCGTAGACGTTCAAGTTCGCGAATAGAACTATCTACCGCAATAATTGTACCATCAGAAACTTGACCAAGAATCTCAAAATCGATCACAAGCACAACCATAATTGATAAAGAAGATACAGCCACAGGCTGTATCTTCTTTGGTTTCTAGATAGAATAACGCTACTGCGTCAGCGCGCCCAACTCGTCTGCAATCGCCTGCATACGGTCGGCGGCCTGCGCTACTGCATCCGCTGGGGTGGCGCCCTGCGTGATGATTTGCGCCATCATGTCTTCTAGGATTGCCTGCGCTGCAATCGCATCGAAGTAGGGGCTGGGTTGCGCCGGCCACGAACCGCCAGGGTGATCACCCTTGGTGCGCGCCGACATGCGCGCTAGGTTTGGATCGGCTTCGTACGCAGCTTGCACTTCTGCCATGGCGTCGATATCGGTGTACGCCGGGAGGAAGAGACCTGCCGAAAGCAGCGAAATCGGCACGAAAATTTCGGGCGTGATCAAGTGTAACGCCAATGCTTTGGCGCCATCTGGGTTCTTGGCACCCTTTGGCACGTTGAACTGGCCGTCACCACCACCACCAATCAACTGTTTGCCCGATGGTCCCGTCGCCACGGGCAGGAGCAGCGTATCCTCGAAAACCGGATTACCGTCGGCTTTGGCCTTGGCATAGACGCTAGCCGCGTTGCCTGTATAGGCAATATTACCGGCCAGGTAGGCTTCATTGTTGCTAGAGTCGGTCCAACTGACGATGCCGGGCGGCAACATCGGCGCATATTTGTCGCTGATGAAAATTTCGGCCAGCCATTCAACGGCGGCGACCGTCTCCGGCGAATTAAACGTAATCTCGGTCATATTTTCGTCGGTGTAATGACCGCCCCAGTTTTGGATCGTGCCTTCGATGAAGCCACGCCCGTCGCCACTCTTGTTGACGGTGCGTCCCCAAGCGTACATCTCCTCTTCCGGTTTAGACGCCGCGAGACAGGCGTCGCGCGCGCCATCAAACGTGATCATGTCTGTGAGCGGGTCGATGCCAACGGCTTCGAACACACTGCGGCGCGCGAATTCGCCACCGCCGCTGTTGATGTAGGGGATACCCCACCATTGGCCATCGATGAAGTTATTGCGGCGGTGGCCAGAAGATGATGCGCCATACAGCCCTTCAGCCTCTTCCACGGACTCAGTCACCGGTTCCAATGCATCCAGTGAATAGAGCTGTTGGACCAAGCGCACGTGGTAGAGCAAATCTGGTGGTTCTCCTGCTTGCACCTGGGCTACGGTCTTAGCGACGAAGTCTTCGAAGGCTTCGGCGGCGACAACGGTGGTCTCGATCTCGGTGTTATTGGCGGCGCCCCAACCCTGGACAGCCTCGATAAACAAGGTTTCCATCTCTTTGAAATACTCGGCGCGATGGGCAACCAGCATGGTGGCTGGTGCCGCATTGGGTGCAGCGCCCTCGGTTGTGCCACCGGCGGGTGCGGCTGGTGCCACACAGGCTGCCAGGGCAGCCATGCTCACCATTCCGCCCATCACCTTCAACGCTTGGCGGCGTGAAAGTGGGGTATGTAACGGGTTCTGTACTTGCTTCGACACATTTACCTCCTCAGGTATTGGGTAGAAATAGATTTGCGCAACTACGCACTCCATCACAACTCTCTCTGGAGCAGAGAGAAAACCAGCAGGGGATGAAAATATGAGCTTTTTCTGTGCCTATGCTGGCTCGACCAGAATGGCGAGGGCTAGGATAGCGCGTGTAGTTGCGATTTGGCGACAAAACAGATGATGCCAATTGGGTAGATCGGCAGAGATTAGAATGGCAGATGCAAACAATTCTCGCAAAGCTATGCAGATACGCAATAAACGGTTAAGCTGTTACCACTAGGCGATTGCCACCTATTATACGGCTACAGACTACATGGCGGCTGGCTATCTGGTACCGATATACAGGATTGGGGATAATGCGGGTTGTTTGCGTACTTTCTATCCTTGGTTGGCAAACGGCGATAGATGAATACCGCGGATAGATTAATATCATTGTAAAGCAAGATTTGGCTTTAGTCAATTAGGAAGAAGGGGAGAAGGAGAGAGGAAGGGTCATCGCGAACTTCAGACCTGACAAGTGCGCCGTGCCTCGATTTTGTTGCCCCCAGTCGCTTACGGGCGGCGCACCTGTCAAGTCTTAGCTATTTTGAGCGGCAAATGGACAGAAAAAGTACTACCCAAACCCAAGCCTGGGCTTGTCACCTCGGCATGGCCGTTGTGCGCCTCGACCATAGCGCGCACGATTGCCAACCCTAACCCAGCGCCACCGCGGTCACGATCACGGGCGTGATCGGTACGGTAGAAACGGTCAAAAATATAGGGCAGGTGCTCGGCGGCGATCCCATCACCGCTGTCCAAGTGCCGGCGATAATGCCTACAACACTGCCAACAGCTAGAAAAACCAGTAACCCTTGGATGCGGAGCAAAACAAAGCGTTGTCCGGCATCTGGCGGTATCTCTCGCGGCACGAAGTCTGGACGCATGAGGAAGAAAACAATCGGGACAATGATCGACGCAATCAAGATGACCGCGCCGAAAGCCAGGCTTAACTGGAACCAGAGCCGGTTGATCGACAGTTTGCTCATACACCCTCGGCCAGGCGATAACCGACGCCGTAGACGGTTTGAATGTAGTCTGGCTGGCGTGGATCGTCGCCAATTTTACGGCGCAAGTTTTTGATGTGCGTATCCAGCGTGCGTTCGATGCTTTCGTAGTGATAACCCAGCGCCTTTTCGATCAATTCGCTGCGCGTAAAAACGTAGCCAGGGCTTTGCATCAGCGCCTGCAACAGGCTGAATTCGGTGCGGGTTAGTTCGATAGCATCATCATGGACAAATACGGCGCGCCGCTCCACATCCATGCGCAATTTGCCCACCTGCAATAGATGCGCGGTCCCCCCGGCATGGATGCGTTGATTGCGTCGCAACATAGCCCGCACGCGCGCCAATACCTCGCGGGGGTTAAAGGGCTTGGTCATATAATCATCGGCGCCCAGTTCCAGGCCCAGAATTTTATCAGTATCCTCGATGCGCACTGTCAACATGATGATCGGTGTATCGGCCAACTGCGCATCGGCACGAATCAGCCGGGTGACTTCCCAGCCATCGCGGTTGGGCAGCATCAGATCCAGCAAGAGAAGCTCCGGGCGTTCACTGCGCAAGACGTGCAACGCCGTCTCGCCGTCATAGGCCGTCAGCACCGTGTAGCCCGCTTGCTCCAAATAGCCGCGCACAATGCGGACAATCTCTTTATCATCATCGACCATCAAAATTCGTTGATTTGGCATACTGTTACGAAGTGGAGTACAGCGGGTATAAAATGTAGATAGGGAAACAGGTCGACAAGTCAGGTCTGTCTGTATTCTGAATAATGGCTGTTCTATGCCCGCTGTGCCACCAGCACATCGCGCTGCTTGATCACCCGATCCACGCGATGGGCTAATCCATCATAGGGCGGATCGTTGAGCACGCGCAGCGGGGCAACCGTCTCGATCAAACTGATCATCTCCGCGCGCGTAAAGCGTGTTGCATCCCAGGCGAGCACCAATGCCCCACCGCGCAGCAGCATCGCCGTCCAAACGGGCAACGCGCTGGTAAGTAAGTTTGTCAATGGTCCTTGATGTTGGACACCGTAGGGCAGATCGGCCACAATCAGATGCGGTTTGAAGCCGGGCAGCAGTATGTTCGACTGTTCGGTTTCACCCGCCACCAGTGTGCATTGTTGCATAGGTTTGCCAATGGTAAAGACCCAACGCAGGCCCAGTTTCTTTAACCGTTCTTCCTTTACTTGGCAGGCAATCCGTTCTTCGCGCATGTACTGCTGCAAAAAGGCAACCGTAGACTTAACGTCCTCACTATTCTGCTCCACACCTGCCACATCCGCACCCAAGACCAGGCCGGTAAAAAGGGTAGTGCCACCGCCGGCTAATGGATCAAAGAGGCGCAGCCCGCGCCAGGGTTGATCGGCAAAACTGCTGCTAAAACGGGCGATATTGCACAAAAAGTGAGTAAAGAGTTCATTCGTCTTACCGCGGTAGCGGCGCGTCTCGATCAGTTCCGGCGAAATGATGGGTTGAAAATGTGTTTCCAGCGGACGCAGCCACGGGCCGTCGAGTTCGCCTAGGCGCTCGTGGTAGACAAAGAAGGCACTTGTCATCGCCAACATGCCTAACTCGCGGCGATTGGCTTCATCAAGTTCGACGGACAAATCGAAACGCACATAGGCCTGCCCACCCAGGGTCACAGGTGTTATATGGCTGATCTGCTGACCCAGGGGACTAAGCTGCAATTCGGGTATGGCCAGATCGTTGGCGAGCGTTGCATATTGGGTGCTGCGTTGGGGCGCAATTTGGGCGAGCAGCGTGAGCATAAATTATCCAGTCGATTGACAAAGCATCAGGTTTGAGGTATAGTAATCACATTCACCCTATGGGTGAATCAATTCTGTTAACTGCGAAACGGAGCCATTTGGTGCGCTTTGCCTTCAAAAGTAAAAAGTTGACATCACTTTACACGGATCGCACTGATGCACACAAATATCCAGTTGAAGTAGTAGATGCTTTTTTCAGGCTAATGGCTCTGATCCATAATGCAACCGATGAGCGCGATCTGTGCGCGCTACGTAGCCTCAACTACGAGGCCTTGAAGGGCAACCGTAGCCATCAAAATTCATTACGCCTCAATAAGCAATGGCGCCTGATCGTGGAACGCCACCTGGATGAAAACGGGCGTATATTGTGGGTGATTGACATTGAGGATTATCACTAAGAGGAAGACTAAACCATGATTCAAGACACCATAGAGCAAGACAGTGACTTGATTCCTGCCTATGTGCCGCCGCCGGGCGAGATTTTGAAACTAGAACTTCAGGCACGCGGCTGGACGCAACATGAATTTGCAGCCATTATTGGTAAACCACCTCAGGCTGTTAGCGAAATCATCAATGCCCGCAAGCGTATCACCCCGGAAACGGCGCTGCGTATTGCGGCGGCGCTTGGTACGTCACCAGAATTATGGAACAATTTAGAATCAGCGTATCGATTACATTGGGCACGCCAATCTGTTCCTGTGCAGGTGATTCGCGAGATCGAGCAACGCAGCCATTTACAAACACGCGAACATGTTCACTTTTAAAGGTAGGGCTGAAGACTGGTTATAGTAGTTCGCCCCCGCCTAAGCTTAGAATTAGTGAGCAGCCGAGCCTTCTAGGTCAGCCAGGATGCGAACAAGCTGCTCGCGTAAAGAGGGAAGGTCATCGTGAACGGTATTCCAGACAATGGATGTGTCCATAGCATCATAGCCATGAATGAGGAAATTGCGCATACTGATGATCTTTGTCCAAGCCACTTCTGGATAGCGTCCGGTCAACGTGCGTGGCAATCGATTCGCTGCTTCACCAATCACTTCTAGTGCATAGATAACAGCAAATATTTTCTCATCGTTATCGATGAAATCCGCATAAGTCAAGCCGGCCACAAATCGTTGCGCCTTTTCCGCATAGGCAATCATGTCATCCAAAAAGTCGCCATATTCTCGCTGCTGCTTGCTCATAAATAGATCACCTCGGCCAAAATACGCCGACCAATCCGTGGCTTAAGCGTCTTTTTGAGTGCAATATCAACCGGCACCCCCGTTTGAGCAGTCAATTCGTTCCGTAAATCCACCAGCTTGAACAGTGACGGCGACACCGTAAATTCCACCAAAATATCCAGATCACTGCGTTTACGCTGTTCGCCGCGCACAAAAGAACCAAAAACGCCCAGTGAGGCAATATGATATCGTTCGCGCAAATCCGGCAAGCTGGCGCGCAAACGGGTCAGGATTTCCTCCAGGCTGGGCTGAAGTTTGGCTGGCTTAATGGTTGATCTGGTGCGCGCTTTTACACTGTTCATGTTGGGCATTATACCACAGTGCGTTTCAAGAGCCCGCGCTGTAGATAGACCTGCAGCGCCTCGCGCACAAGCTGCGCGTTGAGCGGGGCTTGGTATGCCGTTTCCAACGTGGCGGCCAGCGTTTGCAACTCGTCATCGGTGGCGCGGCCAGGCCGCAAAATTTCGTACATGCGTAACAATTCGGCGTTGGGCACGGCGGTCAACTCGGCCGCGCGCATCAAGTTCTCGGCCAGTTGGCGAAAGCCAGCATCAGCGGCTACAGTTGCCTGCGCGCGCAACGCTTCGGGGCTAATCTGCAAGTCGGCTGGCGAAAGTGTACCGCGTGCAACCGCATCCAAATCGATCGCATTGACGCTACGCCCACTCGTGGCGTGTAATGTTTCTGCGCTATTTTCCATCAGGGGGTAGACTGGTTTGCTCTCCAAGCTACAGGATCTCCTTTATTCGCCTACACATTTGCTTACACATCTGGTTCCCAGTCAAAGCGCAATTCGCCCGGCGGCTGATCGGTAATCTGCTCGGTCTCGCGCCGGTGCAAGAGGGCCGTCTTCACGATCAGCTTGAGGCGCGCCCAGTTGTCGATCTTGACCGCCACCGGTTTGGCTGGCAACCCTTGCGCATAACGCGCCGCGTTGCGCCCCATCGCTTCGTAATGTTCTAGCGTCAGGCTGGGCGATTGCGGAAAGAGTTCCAAGTTGTTCAAGCGGGCCAGCCCGCGTTTGTGGATCACGGCTGTGCCACGCGATTGTAGACCGATGGCGATCCCAGAACCACTCAAGGCCGAGCCAGTAAAACCAATCTGTGCGCAGTCAGAAGAGTGATGCACCTTGACAATGCGCGCAATCAAACCCTCGCTGGCGACACCAGTCAGAATCGCCTTGAGCACATCTTCATGCTCCAACTCCCCAATCGTGCGCGTGAGGGCGTCGTTGAAGGCGGGGCCGACGGCGACGATCACTTCTGGGCGTGTGCCAGCTTGCGCCGGGCCGATCTCGACCAGCTTCGCGGTCGGCTCTCCCACTTGCGGGTTGATGAAGTCGCGTGGCGATTTGGCTTGCGGAATTTGCTGAATCTCCGCCCAACGTTCGTTCTCCACGCGATAGCCGGTGCCAGGGCCTGTGTAATCGTTGACATCGTTGACGCCGCTCAATACATGGAAATGTTTGTCAAAAATCGCCGATGGTTGGAGATAATCGCCCGCCAGACGCTGACGCCCCATCTCCAGAACGTTTTGTGCGATCTGGGTGAAGCCGCGCTTTTGCAGGGCGTCAACAATCGTCAACATGTTTTGATCACCCGCCAGGAATTTGTCCGCTGCATTGAGGTCGGTGATCAGGTCGCGTTCGGGCATATCGTCGCTGCTGTGGCCGGTCGTGGCGGCTTCGACTTCTGCATCCGTAATCGGCGGAAAGCCCAACTCGGCGTAGATCGCCTGGATCGCCCTGGCGCCTGCTTGGCGAATCGTCAGCGCCTCTTGCTCGGTGATCGGGCGCAGGCCGGCGTCGATCTGCATATCGCGCTGCAACACGTTGTAGTCGTCGAAATCTTCAGCATCGTAATTGCCGCCACCAAAGAGATTGTCGCGCTTGGGCACAGCACTGTAGCCGGAATGGATAAAATCGGTGCCGGGGATAAATTGGAGCATCAACTTGGCCGTTTTGCGAATCTGCGAATGCGACGCCAGCGCATCGTTGCCAGAAGCACATTCCAGCCCCAACATCGAAGCGAGTAGATTTTCCGCCAGTACCGCGCGCACACCGCCGGGCAACGATTCGGGTAGGGCGATACAGGAGATCGATCCGTTTTGCACGCCCTGGCTACCGGCACCCTTGGTGACAAGCAGACAGCGCGCTTCCAAGTAGAGCATCGACTTCTGTTCCGCGTTACCCATCAACGCTTCGGAACCGGTGCCGGAGGTAAAGCGCACCTTGACCCCGCGCGAGGCATAGGCGGAGGCCAAAAACGCCTTCGACCAGGGCGTGTCATCCCCATCGACAAAGGTGGGTTCGGTGCCGTAAACCGAGAGCGTTTCGGCGTAACTCGTCAACCCTTTCATCGCCAGTTTTAAGCCCAATGCTTCTTCAACCGCGCACTGCGTCAACACGCCGCCGCGCCCGGTCTGGGTGCCGATTAAGATCGCCAGGGCGTTAAAAGGCGCGTTGCGCGCCACACGCACCGTCGTCTCGACTTCAGCAAAACCGCGCAGGGCTGCCTCCGCCGCATCGGCCGCCAGCAGAGCCGGATGTTCGCGCCAGTTGGTCACGTGGGCCTGATTGGCGGGCGTGCGGCGCACCCGCATCTTCGCCAGCCCCATCATCATCTCCAACACGTTCATGTGGCGAATGATTTCACACAGTTTGGCCGGTGTGCAGCCTTCGGCCAGGCGGCGCACCTCTTTTTGTGAAAAATTTATATCCACCAACCTGCGCGCGATTTGCTGCGCTGGCGTTGCCATGGCTTCTGCCGCCACGGCCAGATTGAGCGCGTGATCAGCAATCCAAATGTCGAGCATATCGAACTCGGCGCGCGGACGACCATCCAGTTCGACGACTTGACCGTTCTCAATCTGCAAACTGGGCTTGGGATCGTAAGGGCTGTCGGTAACGATCAGCCCGGCTTCGGGCCACGGTTCGACAAAGGTCTCTTGGTTGATCTCGCGTTCAGCGAGAATGGCAAAACGTTTGGATCGCACGGTTTATCCTTCCTCTTCGATGCCCAGCGCACGCAGTTTGGCGGCCAGCCGTTCGGCGCGCGCTTGCTCTTGTTCGGCGCGGGATCGTTCTTGCTCGGCGATCAGATGCGCTTGTTCGGCACGCATTCGTTCTTGTTCAGCGATCAGATGCGCTTGTTCGGCACGCATTCGTTCTTGTTCAGCGATCAGATGCGCTTGTTCGGCGCGCAGATGCTCCTGCTCAGCACGCGTTCGCTCCTGCTCGGCACGCGTTCGTTCTTGTTCCACTAGTGTATGTTCATAATCGGCGCGCGCTTTCTCTGCTTGAAAGTCGAGCAAGAGAAACCCCCGATAAACTTCATCATCCACCAGTTCGATCCACGACGGTTTTCGATCCAGATCGGCGATGCGAAACTGAAAACCGGGCAAGACTTCCGAACGGATGATGCCCTCACCGCCGGCGTCGATATCAACGTAGGCACCGGTCACAGAGCGCCGGTAGAAGGCCATATGTTTGCCGCTTGGGTCAAGAATGAAGTATTCGCGCACGCCGATAACCGCATACTCGTTTTTCTTGTGGACGGTATCGCGTTCCACTGCTCTTTTTGTAGAGTCAGAAATCAACTCGATACAGAGGTCGCAAATACCAGCATACGTACGGTCGATGTCGCCCAACGCGATTGGGTTGTCGTTGCGTACAACAAAAAGATCAGGTTTGCGGATCGTAGTTTTGTCAGGCAATGCCAAGCGAAAACCCATCTCGAGCGCCATCTTACGCGCAATTGGGCGGACCCGAAGGTACTCGTACAACAGCGCAACCAACCATTCGTATACGGTATATTGACTATAGTGGGACACAGGTTTCTCTTCCAGAACGCCGTCGTTCCATTCGTAATTGAAATCTGGATGGTCGTAATATTTTTCCCAATAGACGGCTTCTGAAACACGCAGACCATCTTCCGAGATCGGATCTTCGCTCCCATTCTCCACTAGCCCTAGCAGGTCGGCAGTTTTTTCTGTTGGCGGCCGAGGGTGTCCGTTTTGGACCGCATCCGCCACCGTTTGGGTTGGCACGTTGGTTGCCATCGCCATCTCTCCTTGCACCTATGCTTTGCCATCTTTACGACAGGGGCGCCAGTGCAAACAATTACGCAGCGGCAGTCGCAAAGGCAAAGGCGTTATCTTCTGGATTATACCCCAAAATTTCCCGTCCGTCGCTAATGTCGAGCCGTTTCCAGCGGTTATTCGACACACCGTGGAAGACACCAAACATCAGATCATCCTTGGCTTCGACACTGGCGGTGACCAGTTGGGTCAGATCTTCCATCGTCAACACAATATCAATATATTGGTGGTCGATGGAATAGCGCTCATCATAGGCGGGATTGGCGCCCGGTCGATACGAGACGGCGCCAAAGCGCAGGCAGATCGAAGAGAGCTTGTGCGTGTGCGAATAGTAGCGCGCCACCGCTTCGCCCCAACATTTGGTCGC
>JBBRVA010000057.1:0-16756 GCA_038247295.1 Caldilineales bacterium
AGGATGTCCGGCGCACCCTCGCGCAGCTTGTCATTGCCATTCGCCGCGACGGTAAATTCCTCTACACGCCCGAGCCGACTGAAATTGTGCGGCCAGATGATATCTTAATTGTCATGGGGCCAAACTTATAGCGATGCACAACTGCGTGTACCGCGAGCGTTGCTTGTTGAATGACAGCTTCTTATACTAGAGATTATCGGGAATAAAGGGAACAAGATGACAAGATGACAAGATGACAAGATGACAAGATGATCTCGTCTACCGAATCATCTCGTCATCCCGTCATCTTGTCATCTTGTCATTTTCACACATAAAGCGCTTATTCCCAATAATCTCTACTACAGGCAGGTAGGTCCAACTGCGCCAAACATTTTGCAAGCATTCCGAGAATGGGCCACACGAACTCAGTAATCCACGAGTGATCCCGGCCCATTCCCGGAATGCGGGTGGGCAAAGACAGGCGCGCCGCTGATACTATCAGCATTGACTGAGATGATTTGTTCGATTTCCATGATAAACGCTCTCCGTATTCACTTATCTCATCCTACTTTGCCTTGGCTTATTATATTAGAAAATCGGTGGATTTGACGAACATTCAACTGAAGATGGAAGATCGGCACCCCGACCGGAGCAAGCTATGCTGACAAACGATGGCGTTCAGCGGCACCGACTTCAGCGAGCAGATGATTTCGCCGCACAACGGTGGCAGCAGCGACAGGTTCGTTGCGGAGCGTGAATGAGGATAGGCGGAATGGCGCGCCATGTCGGCATGGATCAGCACCCTAACCGGAGCGAGCCAATGCTGACAAACGATGGCGTTCAGCGGCACCGACTTGAGCGAGCAGACGATTGCGCCGTGCATCGGTGGCAACAGTGACAGGTTTGGTGCAATAATAAACCAAGTCTACTTCTTCAAAGCCAGCTTTAATTGATCGAGTCCATCGGTCGCTAACAATTGATCGAGTCGCCGACGCTCTTGACGTAAAGGTTCGTTGAGGCTGATGCCCAATGCGTTCATGAGCGTGCTATCAACTGCCAGAAGACGTTGCCCTGTTATTTTGCCAATACGACGCGCGATCAAGGTGCGTTCAAGTGTCGCTAATTTGTCTAGACAAAGCAACGAAGGCACTTTGAGTCCAGTTTGGCTAAAATCGGAGTCTGTTGAGGAGAATAGCAGTTCATATTGTGATACGGTGGCTGGAATAACAGAGGAGATAAAGGCCAATGTACAATCAGGGCCGCTATTTTGGGCCGATACAATCAAGGCGGGACGGCGTTTACTGCCAGAAAGATCAGTAAAGGGAAACGCGACAAGCACGACATCTCCCCGCATAAGAGGATTCGAGCCATTCATACAGGCTCACCATCTTCATCGGAATAAATGCCCTCTTCTCGTGGATCGTTGAGCCACTCAAACGCTCCGCCGGCCATTGCAATGTTTGTCATGGTTGTCGCATCCAATGGCTGGTTTATTTGTGATTGCTCACGATAGCGGCTGATCAGATAGTCAATAAATAATTCCACCTCTTGGAGTAAGGGGGGTGGCAACAGCCAAACTTTACTGGTTACTTGCTCATATTGCAACATATTATCCCTCCGAACTAGCACTTCTAACTTTATTATCAATAGGAGTATACCATGCATGTTTGTCATTTCAAATACCTACACTAGCCTGGATCAGCACCCCGACCGGCGCGCGCCATGCTGACAAGCGATGGTGTTCAACGACACCGACTTCATCAGCGAGCAGACGATTTCACCACGCAACGGTGGCAGCAGCGACAGATTCGGTGAAGCCAACTCAGTGAAAAAAGAAACAAAATAGCGTTCAAAATGATGTTCAGAATATCTCTTTTTGTGTTATAATACGAGTGCATTTTGAACATCATTGAGAAGGAGGTTGAGCAATATGGTTGCTTATGAATTTTCGACCGAAGTAACAAAAAGCCGAATGTTAACCATACCCATTACGACTGCACCCACTTTGCAGATTGGAGCGCAGGTACGCGTGATCTTATTAGTGGAAGAAGATGATCGTCAGAATGACCACAGCGAAGGTGAGGAGGTTCAGGGTTCGTCGTTACAGCAAATTGTGGATGCAATTAAGCGAATGCCCAAAGAACCTCTGTTGCTCCAAGTTCAACCAGAAAGTGGCCTTCTTGGCAAGCACCTAGCCGAATTGGAACAGGAGATCGATCCTACTTTTGATGTATACGAATGGATTGGTGAATCGGAGCGAGTAGAAGCCGAAATAAAGCGTGAATCACTTGCACGTGAATCGCGTCTTTTGTCGCAGATGAATGAATGATCCGTTATCTGCTTGATACCAATCATCTGTCCCCGATTGATCATCCATTGCGCAGGAAAATCCTCGCCCAATTTTACGCAGGTGACCGTTTTGCGATCACGACGCCTGTCCTCTTTGAGTTTTTGTTTGGCATTCGAAGCGTCCCGCGAGCCGCGCAAAATAGGCGGATTTGGGAAAAATCAAAGCTGACTTCACCTACTATCCCATAGAACAGCAAGATGCTGAAAAAGCCGTCGATTTGAAGGTGGAGCTTCGCAAACAAGGCTGGCAACTTGAGATGGTCGATGCCCTTTCGGCGGTAATTGCCTTACGCTATGACCTCACGTTATTAACCAGAGATAAAGACTTCCGCGCGGTTCCTGATCTAAAACTAGAGAATTGGCTCTAACGCTTACCCCATCTGGCTATCATATGCGTCACCTCGACCAGTGCGCGCTATGCTGACATGGGATGGCGTTCAGTGGCGCCGGCTTCATCTCGTAAGGAATAAAAAAATCGCACGTCTATTTAGGTTTGCTAGTGAGTAATGATTCCTCGCTTGCCATTAAAGACACATCTTTAGCCCTATCGCGGGAATAATCCGTGCCCATTATAGTGTCAAGAGTAGCTGTTGCCTTCTCAAAGGCTTCGAGACACTTATCTTCGTCATTAAGAATATCTTTCAATTGTTGGCAATATTTTTCAAACTTATTTGCCATCATAACTGGCATTTCTACGCCAGCCACCTGCATTCTCAATATTCCAAGCAAATGATACTTAAAAGGCCTATACTTGGTGTCGATGAATCTTCTTCTAACATAATATTCGAAACGGTATAATGCCAATGCACTTACATAATATGCAATAGGAGGATGAGCAGGAATAAATATCTTATTTGCGATCGATTTTAAGAGAGTTCCATAGTAACGACTTGCCTGGTGGGGAAGGCCAAGAAACATGGAAGCAAAGGATCGAATCTGATTCGGAATGTTAACAATGCGAATCTTTTCAATTCCTGCTCATCGCTCGCGCGGCAACTCCTCCCGCAGATCTTCTTGGCGTTGTTGATAAATAAAGGCATTCATATCATCGGCAGATTCGTCTTGGGGCCAGAAATCGGCGATGAGTGAGCGAAGATCCATCATCGGCGCGGTGTGACGAATCAGCGCAGGTGGTTGCGTTTGACCTGTTGTTACGGGTGTGGGCGTGCGTCCATTGAAAGTATAGGCACCCTGTAACAACGTTGTAATGATCTGAATCAGTTCAAGCTGTTCAGGCGGTGACCACATTTTTATCGTATCCACGACAGTTTGAATTTTTAATGATTGGCTTGCCATATAAGCTCCTATTACAATCCGTGGCGAAGAAATCCATCTTCACGTATAGTTCATTTCCGTGCAGTATATCGTAAAAACCTCGCTTAGAAAATCTCGCTTTGCGCTGTGCTTCCGACGCGACAAGTTGCACATAGCACGGGATCGCACCATGTTTGTCAATCACCGCGTTGTAGACTTGTAGAATATCATTGCCACTCTCGATCACTTGGGCTTGATAGATGGCAACCACACGATTGGGGTATTGCTGCAACAGTTCTGGTCGCATTCGCTCGAAGTTTGCCACTTCATGTTCAAAGGCCGCATCAAAGTCTTTTCTCGCTAGTGGCTCCGCCTGTTTAGCTGGTGTCAAGGGCAATTTTTGTTTTTGGACAAATTCATCGACCGCCAGCAAGCTGGCACCCGAAGGCATTCGGGTCAACGTGGTCTTCCCCGGCGGGATCAACACCTATATGAAGCGTTCAGTGATCGAAGCCGATGCCATCCGCCAGGGCCAAGACCCACAGGCTGCCCTGGACGCCGCGACCAATCTGGGCGAACCGTCGGGTGTGGCCAAAGTGCTGGCTTGGCTGGTCAGCGATGAAGCAGACTATGTACGTGGGTCGGTGAGTACGCGTTAGCCAGATTGCTTCACATAGTCGGGAAATAGGTGGCTATGGGCTGGCGATTTCGCAGGCGTTTGTGCGGGCGCTTGGCGGCGGGGTGTCGGCGGCGGGGTGTCGGCAACGAGTGCCGGGTAGGGCTGGGAATGGCCGTGCGTTTTGAACTGCCGTCTTCAGGACGACGGCAGCGAGTTGTTAACCTAGCACCAATTTTACCGGCAAACCCAGTATGAGATCCGCCAGATAGGCTCGTCAGTTATCTGGCGGAAGCTCACAGATTGCTATACCGACAGCTATACGGGCATGGTACGACCGGTCTTCTGCCGGCCGTAGTCGGCCCAGGCTTTGTCGGGCGCGCCCATCATCCGCACCCCCAGGACATCGATCGAGTAGTCAACGCGTTGTTCCATCGTCAAGGCGGGGTCCGCCCAACTCGAATAGAAGGCGACGCCATGCCGATCAAGCGCGGCTTTGATTTTGTCGCGGGCGTCGTTCATTTCCGGGGGATAGGGCGGATCATGGGCGTCATCGTGGCCGAAGGACATGCCCATGTCGCCGGGCCCCCATTCGGCAAAACCAATGCCGGGCACGGCCGCAATGGCGTCCACGTTCTGCAAGCAATGGCGGTCCTCAATCTTTAACCCCAGCAACAGTTCGCCATCGGGATTCAACGGCCACGGATCGGCAACTTTGGCATACTCAGCGGTGGAGAGTCCCCAGATCTGGTTCGTGGGCGTCTGACCGCCGGCGCCTCTGAGTCCTTCGCCAATGATCTCTCGCGCCAGCGTTTGGAAGGGGTAGCGGGTGATCTGCACAAACGCCTTCACGGATTCAGCCGTGCGTGTATGGGTGTGGAGAATGCCATGCACGCCGGCGGCCAATACGTGACGCGCCTGCCAAGCGTTGTAAAGCACTTCCTCGGGGGTAATTGCGTTGGAGGGCAAGGTACAGACCACGGTTGGAGTCAGGTGGCCGCTGGCCGTCGGGCCGCCGTCCTTTAGACCGCGCATATAACTCGTCAGCCCGACGGTGTCGAACGGATGGTGCTCAAAGTCGATGAGCAGCATGTCTGCCCAAGTTTTCGCGTCTGCCAAACCGGCTTCATAGGTCAGGCGCGAAGGATGCGTTGCGTAGATCGGTTGCCCCGCCGCAAGTAACTCGATACACTTGTTGATTTTTGCCATTTTCGAACTCCTTTCATTGTACAGAGATTAGATCGACATCTGCTTTGACAGAGGGTTAGCGGACGCCCCCGACCACGTTGCTGCGTGGCTCCTGCTCTTTCGGGCGGGTGCCGTTATCACAGCCACCTTCCCCACTGGCGCGCAGAGAGGGCTTGGCTAAATCTTCCAGCCCCTTCCAGGCGTAGGGGTCCTTGCCGGCGATCATCACAATATCGCGATAATCGGCCACCGCCATCCCTTCGCCTTCTTTGGGGCGACGCCAGGGCAGCAGAGATTGGGCGCTCATATAGTGATTGACCAGCACCCGCCGATAGCCACTTTGGGCGTAATTGGGCAAAGAACGGTGGAGCAAGTACCCATTAAAGAAAACGATGGCGCCCGCCTTCACTTCTACCGGAATGGCATCTTGATCTTGGTAGGGAAAACCAAAATTTTCGGTGCCACAATCAAAGCGGGGATCATTTTGTTGGCCAAAGGGCCAGATGATGCCCGCTTTGTGCGAGCCAGGAATCACCCACAGACAGCCATTTTCAAGCGTCGCATCATCCAGGGCAATCCAACCGCCGGTTAGACTGCGGTCGCGGGTGGGAATCGCCCATTCGTCCTGGTGCCAGGCCTGCCCCGGTTTGCCGGATGCTTTGATAAAGAGCATCGACTGCATACATTTCACATTCGGGCCGATGATCTTGGTCAACACATCCACGATCGTTGGATGGGCCAAATGCTGCTCCATGATGGGTGAAATTTTGTGGGGAAAATGGATGCACAGATAGTTGCGCAAGACCTCATCCTCTGTGGCGCCGACTGGGGGTGGCTCGTAGTTGCGAATATCGGTGCCCCGTTCGCCCCGGCAAATCATAGTGGTTTCCGCCCGTAGTTCCGCTAACTCGGTCGGGCTTAAGGCATTCTCAACGATCAGATAGCCGTTTTCAGCATAAAAGGCGGCATGCTCAGCCGTAATTTCAGGATATGTGTGACGCATAAATAAATACCTCCTGTACGATTAATGTGACTAGATAAAAATAAACTGCAAAGGGTGCCTATCTAGCGAAGCAATATTGTGCCTAGACCAGCCCCAACTCACGCCCACGCGCCACAGCCTCCGTGCGCCGTTGCACCTGCAACTTATCAAAGATCACCCGATTGTGCCCTTTCACTGTACTCAAAGCCAGGAACAGTTTTTCGCTAATCTCACTATTCGAGAGCCCCTGGGCAATGAGTTGGAGTACTTCTAGTTCGCGCTGGCTTAATGGCTCGATGAGGGCGGGCACAGCGCGAGAGCTTGAGGGTGAAGAAACCTGAGCGTGTGTAGGTTTGTCTACGCGCTGTTTCTCCGTGCCCAATGCAGCCAGCAACTTGTCCACATAGTCTGGCATCACCCCGCGCACCGCTACTTCTCGCAACAATTGCGCCATCGGCAACCCGGCATCGACAAAGATACAAACATAGCCCTCCGGCTCAGCCAGCCGCAACGCACGTTCCAGCACAACGCGTGCCGATGGCATATCGCCCTGCGCTTCGTGAGCAAGGGCCAGCAACACAAGAATTTCGATGACACTGCCCGTCCTGCCCGCCACATCTGCTGCGTTCAGCAGGCGCTCTAATAGTCGCTTTGCCTCGTCAATGGAGCCACTGACCCGGCCATGCTTATATTGGGCAATCAGCACCCGCGCCAGTGTGATGTGTTCGAACTCGCGCAGAAAGCTGAGTTCATCGTCAATCGACAAGCGCTGTTCCTGCACCCAACGCACGGCTTCACTTAACCGGCCCTGTGCCACCCATACTCGCGTCCTCAAGGCCGCCAGGGGACGCACATCGGGCACGGGCGTGCGGCGAACGTTGCGTTCTGCCGCGTCGAGCATGTCGAGTGCGCCATCCAAGTCGCCCTGGATCTCCTTGAAGCGCGCCTGGGCACGGTAGCAGCGATAGCGCCAATCGGGTAACCCAGCCGAATCGCCTAGTTCCTCGGTGTGGAGCAGATGCTGGGTGGCGACTTCCAGCTCACCCTGCTCATGGTATAGCTCGCTCAACCCCAAATAGAGGTTTGCCGTGCCCCGGATCAGCGGTCGGGTACCCTCTGGGTGCTGTGCCAACGCAAGTTGCAATGCCTGTGTATAGCTCCGGATCGCATCACGCAGACGACCTTGCACCGTCCGGATATCGGCCAAACCAGAGGTGACACTGGTGGCGAAATGCCAGTTGCCGACCTTCTGAAAGCCAGCCATGGCATCGGCAAGCGTACGGTGGGCGGCTTCTAGATCGCCGCTGGCCCATTGGGCGAGGCCGAGGAGCGCCGCCGCTGGCCCGCGTCGGAGATGGTCTGTCGCGGGTAAGAAATCTAGCGCGCGCTGACCGTACTTTACCGCGTCCGGGAGATGGCCGCGTGATTGGGCAAGGTAGGCACGGGCCGTAGCGATTGACGCAGGGAGCGTCTGAAACTGCACTTCGTCCACGACGATCATCTCATTCGATGGAGTTTGCCGTCGCGCACCGCGCGCGGCTCCAGGGTCCAGTCCAGCATCTAGCCATTGTTCGACCTCGATCAATCGGGCCTCGGCGGCCTCTAGCTCCCCCGCGTTCAGCATGGCCCAGGCATACGTAACGCGGAGTACGGGCCTGAAGCGCACCAACTCATCAGGAATCGCCCTTGCCCAGCCCAGCCAGGTGGCCGTCTGAAAACTTCCATCCATGGCTGGCCAGACCCGTTCAACCAGGCCCGCGGCGCGGGCAAAATCCTTGGCGGCCAACGCGTGGCGAATCGCATCGGCAGGCAAACCATTGTCCGCGTACCAGGTGCTGGCCCGCTGATGCAGGATCGGCACTTGGGCGGGCTGCTCTTGCAGGGCATGGGCGGCGAGCACGTCGGCAAAGAGGTGGTGATAGCGAAACCAGTGGCGGTTATCATCGAGCGGCACAACAAAGAGGTTACCGCGCTCCAGGAAATCCAACAGCGCGATGCTGTCGTTCTGGTTGGTGACGGCATCGCACAGCCCCCCACTCAAACGGTCGAGAATGGCGGTCTGGCGTAAGAAGTTTCGCACACGTTCGGGCTGGCGCTGGAGGACCTCTTCGACCAGATAGTCGACGATATACCGGTTGTCGCCAGCAAAAGCCTTGACGAATCCGCCAACGTCGGGTGCCCCCTGCGCGCGCCCGCGCATCGAGAGTGCCGCCAGTTGGAGACCCGCAATCCAGCCTTCGGTGCGCGTTTCCAGGACGCTAACTTCCTCTGCCGAGAGGTCTAGATCCATCACTTGGTTAAGAAATCCAGCGGCTTCGGCGGGGGTAAAACGCAAGTCGGCGGCGCGCAGTTCAGCCATTTGGCCGCGGGCGCGTAACCGAGCCAGGGGGAGCTGTGGATCCTCACGGGTGGTGATGACCAGGTGCATCTGCGGCGGCAGATGCTCGAGCAGAAAGGTGAGGATCTGGTCAACCGCGCCCAGAGGCCCCCCGGCATCAAGCATGTGGTAGTCATCCAGGACAAGCACAAAATTTCCTGGCATAGTGGCGATTTCATTAAGCAGGGCTGTCAGCAACGCTTCGCGCCCAGCGGGCTCCTGCAGTGACTGTGGAGAGTGGAGTGCACTCAATAGTCCTTCGCCAAGTTTCGATCCAATCGTCTGCAAAGCCGCCACAAAATAGGTTAGAAAGCGCGTAGGGTCGCTGTCCCCTTCGTCCAGCGACAGCCAGGCCACCTGCTGGTCGCAATCGGCGAGCCATGCACTGACCAGTGTAGTCTTACCAAAGCCGGCGGGGGCAGAGATGAGGGTCAGTTTGCGGTGCAAAGCTTCGTTCATGCGATCGAGCAGGCGGGGGCGGAGGACAAGGTTGGGCCGCGGTGGGGGGATATAAAGCTTCGTAGCTAAAATTGGCGTAGACATAGATCAATTATAACATATTAATGACGCCTTTCACATAAGTTCAAAAAATCTCCTTTATGGATAGTCTTAGCTTTAGCCTTCCTCACCAATCGACTGCGTCGGTTATTTGTGGATAAGAAAATTCAACGACCGGCGAACGCCACGCTGGGCCACAGGGAACGTGACATGAAAGCACGCACAGCGATCGCCTTGAGGCCAAGCGCCTGCCAGCGTGTGGCTAAGGGTTCGGGCTGACACAGCGGAAACCGCTCTGCTTGGTCCAGCTGCGCATCCTGGGGACTGACGGCGATGGCGGCGTCCCAAAAGTGGCGCATCATGGCCATGCCGTCAGCGTAATCCCAGACGTACGCCACGACTTTGCCGCCGGGTTTTGTTACGCGGATCATCTCGCCGACCATTGCCGCCGGATCGGTGACGAAGTTATGCAGTTGGGAGCGTCGATACCCCTGTCAGCAGCCGGCATCCTGCCGGCGTTCCCAGGTGCAACTGCGTAACTCCTAACTCATAAAGTGCGCTCCTGATGTCGAACAGTTTGTGGTACCCGCTGGTGGGCGGGACAAGACACGAGGTTAGGCAGCAGGGATTGGTTGGATTACAAGGTGGAGGAATGTTTCAGGAAGGCAAGGGTGCGATCCCAGGCCAGATCGGCGGCCGCTTGGTTGTAGGCGTCCGTGCGGTCAGGTTCAAAGAACCAGTGTCCAGTGTCAGGGTAACGATAGAAAGTCACCGCGCCCAGAAGGCCCCCGCCAGCACGCCGTAGGGATTCCTCCAGATTGTCGACATTGGCTTGCGGCTCATATTCATCCTCCTCAGCAAAGTGACCGAGGTAGTCGGCGCGCGAGTTGCTGAAGTCGTCACCCCCAGTCCCGTAAAAGAGGACGACGGAACGGATGTGTTCGGGGTCGGCGGCGGCGAGGTTCAGCGCATAATAAGCCCCCAGTGAGAAGCCAATCACCGCCAGGCCGGGGCGGCCCTTGGACTCAGCTTGGCCGGCACGTTCGTGGAGGAACATGGTTGCCGCCGCGATCTCGGCCTTGGCTTGGTGGTGGTTGGCGTCGAGCGCTTGGCCAAGGGTTTCGGCGTCGGCAATGGTCTCTGCAACCTGGCCATGATAGAGATCGGGGGCGAAGGCGACGAAACCAGCTTCGGCCAGGCGCGTGCAGAAAGCCTTGATGGTGTCGTTCAGCCCCCACCAGGCATGAAGGACCAATACACCGGATCCCGTGCCAGTCGACGGGACGGCGAGAAAGCCTTGCGGTTGAGATTGTGTCATGTGAACTCCTTATTGTGATTGTAGTGGATCGCACGGTTGCCTAACGCTGCGTGTTCACTTGCCAACGCTCGCCCTCGGCTAGCCTGTGCCTGTCGGGCCGGCGGCGGATGGAGATCGAGTCATCACACGCCTACACACGTATCCGCCCACTGGCAAATGCGTAGGCCCAGGGTGTGAGGTCGGGCGGCTCGTGGCCGCGCGCGCCGAGGATGGTGCAGATCTGCCCGCGGTGCTCGCTGCCGTGGTAGAGCACCACGGCGATGACGATCCCGGCCGGGATAGGGCTCGTGCCTTCATCGGGTGGCAGCGGACGCTCACTGTCCACCACGCCGGCGAGGAAGCTTTCCCAATCGGTCGCCAGTTGAGCCGCTTGCGCCGTCAATACATCGAGTCCGGTCGTCTCGCCCAGCCGCCAGGGGTTGGTCGGTTCCTGGCCGAGCAGGCGTTCGAGCAAGTCGATCTCGCAGTAGATGATGTGGCGCAGCGTCGCTAGTATCGTGCCGTAGGTGCCCGGCACGGTGGCGTTCAGGGTTTGCTCGTCAAGCCCCTGGCAGAACGCCAGAATCTGTGTGGTCGCCCAGGCATTGTGCCGGACGGGATCGTGGAGTGCGTGAGTCATCTCAACCTCCTAACTGCGGCGCAGCCCGCGCCGCTTACGGTATCCATAGAATCATATATCACAAGCGTTGGACGAACCGGCGCCATCAAACCTGCTTGCATGGGTTTACTTTGCAGCGTCTATGCGTCGGCGCAGCAGCGGCTCGCCAATCGCTGTTACATCCAGTTTGCTCGCGCCGAGAAAAGTGACGAAGCGCGCAAACCCGCACGCTAATGCCTGGGCAAATGCTTCATCCTGGCCGAGGGCCTCATCCTCTAACCACAAGCCCAAGATGACGAAGGTGTTGGTCGTCCGGTCGAGTTTGCTGTCGAAGCGTGCGACGAGCCGGTCGCCCCACAAAATCGGCAACGTGTAGTAGCCAAACTTGCGCTGATGCTCCGGCTTATACACCTCCCACACGTAGTCGAAGCCAAATACTACTTTGGCCCGCCCGCGCGCGCTGACATGATCGAGCGGGGCAAGAAAGAGCACCTCTTCCGTCGTGGTCTTCGCCAACGGCGTCCAGGCCTGCGGCACGCGCCCTGCACTCAAATCATGCAGCATCTCGGCGTCGCTGCCGAGCGCGCAGTGTACTGCCTTCCAGCCTTCAACTTGCACCTCGATGAGGTCGCCATCCGCCAACAGTGCCTCGCGTATCTGCGTAACATAGTCAAAGGGCACGCCGCGGTGAAACGAATCTTGCACACGGTTCAGCCGCGCCAGACCGGAGAAGCTAACTTCCTTTTTGATCAAGAAGCGGTTAGCCTCGGCATCGTCGCTTTCGCCAATGAGATGCGCCGGCGCGACCATTTCTGTAAGTGCGTACACGCGCTCGAAGCGCGCGCGGTGGTGCGTCATCACTTCACCAGTGAGCCACAAATAATACAAAGCCAACGCACTGTCTTTGCGACCGCGATAGCTTTGCGTGCGTGTCCGCGTTGCCATTGCGAAGTCACGGTTGCTCACAGTGCCCCGCTCGTGCAAGATGGCCCGCATTTCGACGATGGCATCGGCGTGATCGCGGGCAATGGTGAGCATTCGTGCGTTGGTATCGCGCTCGCGGCGCATGACCACGCGCCAGTGCGGCAGCTCGTCCATCGGGCGGACGGCCAGCCAGCCACCCCAGTCAAAGAACTTGCGCTGCTGGTAGGTCACATCTTCCCACCGGCCGGGCGCGTAATCGAGCACGCGGCTATGCAGCTTGATGTCCTGGCTGCGCGCGATGATTTGCAGCGGGTCGAGTTGCAAGTACTCCATCGCGCGCATGGCCTGCGCCGTTCCCTCACTGCCACGCCAGCGCCGCCCTGGCCACAAGCCCTGCTTGCCAAGGATAAAGCGACGGGCGATGTCGATGTCGATCGTCAGCATATCGTCTGCTTGAGCATTTCGAGCGCAGCGTGATATTGGGAGATGAGAATTTTGCGTTCATCCATCGTAAGCTATCTCCTTTGGACAAAGATTCGGTGGCGGTGAGAGCGCCGTCCACCCCGAAATAAGGCGTTTCGGCGGTTGAGAGCCTACCAGAATCCATCTGAAAGCAACGATTGTATATTACTATAGAACGCAAGTTCTAGCAAGTGACCACACGAGTGTCGATGGGCCAACACATCAGTGGCGGACCACTCAGCAGGATCGGGGCCATTGAGATTGGGGGAAGTATATAATTGTGCGGGCGCTAGATCGGCAGTCAACGCGGCGATACGCGGCGGCGTTTCGGCCAGTTTTGACAGTTGGGTTTGAGCCTGCTTGTCACCCTGTAAAGGTTTGCTTTCGTCTGGCAGAACAGCCTCTTACAGGGTGACAAGCGTGTAGTTATTGATTTTTGGGGCTTAATTGACGCGCTCGATAATCCCTGCTGCGCCCATTCCGCCACCAATACACATCGTAATCAGACCAAACTGCTTGTCCTGGCGCTGCAACTCGTTGATCATCTGCACGGTGAGTTTGGACCCCGTGCAGCCGAGCGGATGGCCGAGCGCAATCGCGCCGCCATTGACGTTGACGCGCTCTTCGTCCATTTCCAAGTGGCGGATGACAGCCAGTGCTTGCGCAGCGAAGGCTTCGTTGAGTTCGATCAGGTCGATATCCTTTAGTTCCATGCCGGCCAGTTTTAATGCCTTGGGCACAGCGGCAATTGGACCAATCCCCATCACTTCGGGTGGCACCCCCCCGACGGCAAAGCTGACAAAACGGGCCAACGGTTTGAGGCCCAACGCCTGCGCCCGTTCTTCGCTCATGATCAAAAGGGCAGCAGCGCCATCGCTGGTCTGGCTGCTGTTGCCGGCGGTGACCGTACCCTTGACATGGAAGACTGGTTTCAATTTGCCCAGCGCTTCCAGCGACGTATCCCGGCGCACCCCTTCATCTTGATTAAAGGTGTAGGCCGTCTCTTTGACTTCGCTGCCCAGCCCCGTTTTCATGTTGACCTGCAACGCCACAGTTTCCGCCTGAAATTTGCCTGCATCCAGGGCGGCAGCAGCGCGTTGATGGCTGCGCAGGGCAAAGGCATCTTGATCGGCGCGGCTGACGCCATATTGTTTGGCGACATTTTCCGCCGTCAAGCCCATGCCAATGTAGACGCCGGGATGTTCTTCGGCCAGCGTGGGATTGGCGACAAATTTGTTGCCAATCATCGGCACCATCGACATGCTCTCCACGCCGCCAGCGATGATCGAATCGCCCATGCCGGCCATGATCTGTTGTGCGGCGGAAGCAATCGTCTGCAAGCCGCTCGAACAGAAACGATTGACCGTCTGCCCACAGACGCTTTCCGGCAGACCGGCGCGTAGGGCGGCGATCCGCGCGACGTTCATGCCCTGTTCCGCTTCGGGAAAGGCACAACCGAGCACAACATCTTCGATCTGATCGGCGCTGACGCCACTGCGTTCAAGCACCGCGCGAATGACTTCCGCCGCCATGTCATCGGGACGCATAGTACGCAAGCTGCCTTTGGGCGCTTTGCCAACCGCGGTGCGGGCAGCGGCAACAATTACAGCATTTCTCATCGGTCATTTATCCTTTCGGGTTAATTTTTGTCAACACGGATTTAGAAAAACACGGATAACAACGATAAAAATCCGTGTTTATCCTAATCCATGTTGACAAAAAAATTTCAATTCCGTAATGGTTTACCGTTTTGCAACATGTGCCAAATGCGTTCTTGCGTCTTGGCTTCACCGGCCAGGCTGACCAGGGCTTCGCGTTCCAGATCCAAGAAGTATTGCTCATCCATCCATTGTGGTGCGCTCAAATCGCCACCGCAGAGGATATAGGCCAGTTTGTTAGCGATCTTGGCGTCGTGGGCACTGGCGAAACCGCCGGCTTGCAGCGAATAAACTTCGATCCGGGTGCTGGCCAACACATCGCGCCCAGCGGCGTAGACGTTGCCCGTCGTGATCGGGGGGGTGTAGCCACTGGCGGCCAGGTGAAGCACTTCGGCCTTGGCTTCGGCCAGCAGATGCTCGCTGTTCATAATGATGCGGTCTTCTTTGCCCAAAAAGCCCAATTCACGCGCTTCCAGCGCCGAGGTTGAGACCTTGGCAAAACCAATTGTCTCGAAGACCTGGCGCAGATAGGGCGTGGGGTTGACGTTGGTGGCCGTCATGTGCGGGCTGATAATGCGGCGCACCAGTTCTTTGCAGCCGCCCCAACCGGGAATAATGCCGACACCGACTTCGACAAACCCCATGTAGGTTTCCGCCTGGGCCAGAATCCGATCCGCGGCCAGACAAATTTCAACGCCACCGCCCAACACGCGCTGGAAAGGGGCGGCCACAACCGGCTTGGGCGCCCGGCGCAGCGCCATCAGTGTATCTTGGCCCTGCTTGAGCGCCTGCTCCAATTCTTGCCATTGGCCGGCTTGGGCCAACGTGCCCAATACAAAAAGATTAGCGCCAACACTAAAGTTTTCGCCTTCATTGCCAATCACCAACCCGGTGGCGTTGCCATGCAGACGTTCCAGCGCCGCTTGCGCAATTTCAAAGATGCCCGCGTCCATGGCGTTCATCTTGCTGTGGAATTCAAGCAACAGCACGCCATCGCCCATGTCGAGCAGGCTGGCCGAATCGTTTTCGGCCAGAGCTGGCGTGCGCCGCTTTAAATCTTTAATCTTTACCACGGCTGCGCTTTGCGGCACCGGCACATAGGCTTTGTCAAGCGGACTGTAGGCCAGACGGGTGGCGCCATCATAGGTGTAGAAGCTTTGTTTGCCGCTTTGCACCATCTCCTTGACCCAACCGGCGGCACGGATGCCTTCGCCTTCCATGCGCGCCAGCGTCTTGGCAACGCCCAACACATCCCACGTTTCAAATGGCCCCAACGCCCAGCCAAAGCCCCACTGCATCGCGTTGTCGATATCGACAATGCTGTCGGCAATTTCTGGCACGCGCTTAGACGCATAGGCCATGGTGTGCGACAGCGTATGCCAGATCAAATCGCCGGCCGGGTCTTCGGCATTGGCAAGCTCGCGTAGCCGGTCTTCCGTGTCCAGTTCGCGCACCGCGCCCACGCTGGCCCAACGCGGTTTCTTCGGTTCGAGGTAGGCGATTTCGCCCCCTTCAGCGGCCGCTTGCACATCCAGGGCGTGGAAGCTCTTTTCGCCTTTCTCACCGACAACGGTTTTATAGAAACCCTGGCCGCTCTTGCTGCCCAGCAATTTATTGTCGAGCAGGGCCTTAAGCACGGCAGTGTTGTAGCGACCATGCAACACTTCGCGATCTTCATCGTCGGGAATCAACGGGTAGAGATTTTCGTTGACTAACGCCATCACATCAATGCCAACCACGTCACCCAGGCGGAAGGTGCCGCTCTTGGGCCGGCCGATCAGATCACCGGTCAGGCGGTCGACTTCTTCGACGGTGTAACCATTTTCGATCGCATATTCCATCACATCGCTGACGACATAACTAAACATGCGGTTGGCGATAAAGTTGGGTGTATCTTTGCAGATCACCACGCCCTTGCCCAGCACATGTTCGGCAAAGGCACGCATGCGTTCGACAAGCGCCGGGTCAGTCTCCGGCGTGGGGATCACTTCCAGCAGGTGCAGATAGCGCGGCGGGTTGAAAAAGTGCGTACCCAGGAAGCGCCGCTTGAAGGCCGCGCTGCGCCCTGCGCTGATCGTGTGGATTGGAATGCCCGACGTGTTCGAACTGATGATGGCATGGGCGGGGGCGGCTGCTTCCAAGCGCGCCATCAGCTGTTGCTTGGGCTCGGCCTTTTCGACGATCACTTCGATGATCCAGTCGCTTTGGCCGACAGCGCGGTCGAAGTCATCGCTCAAGTTGCCCAACTTAATGCGGTTGGCGGTTGCGGGGCTAAAAAGATTAGCCGGCCGCGCCTTGACCATACGTTCAAAGCCACCCTGTACGATCCGGTTGCGCACTTTGGGGTGCTCCAGCGTCAACCCCGCGGCCTGTTCTTGGGCGGTTAGCTCGGTGGGGGCGATGTCGAGCAGCGTCACCGGCACGCCGGCATTGGCCAATTGACCGGCAATCGCCGCGCCCATTGTGCCCGCGCCGATCACGGTCACTGTGTTGATTGCATAAGGCATTGCGTCTTTGCTCCTTCGGTAAGCGGTCATCCACCGGGTTATAGAA
>JBBRVA010000058.1:0-16610 GCA_038247295.1 Caldilineales bacterium
GTCACCGATGGTGCGCATCATATTGTCGCCATTAGCATTACCCTGCCAGGGGCGGTCGCCGATAAAAAACTGGCGGATCTGGTGGCTTCTGTCGCCCGCCTGCCGGATGACGTGCAGGGTGCCGCTGACAAAGGCTATCAAGGTCTGCCACAGCAAGTGGACACCCGCCGCGTGGTTGATCCCACCACCGGTGAAATCACCACCACCCCACGCTTGCACTTTGCGACCCCCCATAAAAAGCCAAAAGGCGGCGAATTAAGTCAAGCTCAGGCAACTTCTAATCAAACCTTAAGCGCTTGGCGCATCCGCATTGAGCATTGTATCGGCTGGGCTAAAAACTGGAACATTTTGGCCACACGCTTTCGCGTCGCACCTGTACTTTACGCTTCCGTTATGCAAGTCGTCTGTGGCCTCGTCAATTGGCAAACGGCACGCTGGCAAGTGCTCAAATCGTTACCCGCTCTAGCATAACCCTTGATGCTTTGCAAATTCTTATTCTGACTAGACTCTACTGTATTGCTACACGGTGAGCAAGCAGCAATTTTTAGCCAAAGGAGCGATCCCATGTCGATCCAGAACAAACTCATCCTCCGCCGCTTCTTCGAAGAACTTTTCAACCAGGGCAACCTGGCCGCCGCTGATGAAATCGTAAGTACAACCTACATCAACCACAACGCGGCGCCTGGCGAAACCCCAGGGCGCGCCGGCTTGACCCAATTTGTCGCCGCGCTGCACGTTGCCTTTCGCGATCTAAATTTCGCGATTGCTGATCAGATTGCCGAAGGGGACAAAGTGACCACCCGCTGGAGCGTCAGCGGCATCCATCAAGGGACGTTTGCCGGTATCCCTACGCCGGCAAACCGATCGCGATCACGGCGATCAACATCCACCGCGTGGTCGATGGGCAAATCCAAGAAGGCTGGCTCAACTGGGATGCGTTGGGGTTGTTGCAACAGCTTGGCGCGGTACCGGCCTAAGAGCGCATCGACTTCCCAGGCAGAAAAGCTACAAATAATAGCACTATCTCCTCTTTACATTTTGTGATATACTCGTGCAACTATTTTGCTTCTTGCTTTCTGCTTTGTAAATTTCAGCGAAGCTGTGCCTCAGACAGACAAGAATTAGGACGCGGATTTTCGCGGAACTGCGCAGATTTTGTAAAGATTCATCCGCGTTCATCTGTGAAGATCCCGTCCGAAAAACTTGCGCTGTTTAAGATTTTCGGTTACCAACGATTCACCCTACCTTATAAACTAAAATCGTTCTACTTTGAGGTAAGATCAGATGAGCAGCCCTCAACCAGCGCCAGCTTTCCACTTACCAACGCCACTCACGCCGCTGCTCGGACGTCAGCAGGAAGTCGCCGCGGCGCGCCAACTGATTCGCCGGCCGGGGGTGCGCCTGATCACGCTCAGTGGCCCTGGTGGTGTGGGTAAGACCCGCCTTGGCATTCAAGTTGCTAGAGAGCTTACTGCTGAGTTTGCCGACGGCGTGGCTTTTGTCTCACTGGCACCGATTCGTGATCCGGATCTGGTGTTGTTAACGATTGCCCAAGCGCTGGGCATGCAAGATGCCGGTAATCAACAGCCCCTAGCACGCCTGCAAGCCTATCTGCATGACAAGGAACTGCTCCTCTTTCTGGACAATGTAGAGCAGGTAGCCGCCGCGGCCCCCCAAGTGGCAGAACTGCTGGTGACCTGTGCGCGCCTGACTGTGCTCGTGGCGAGCCGCGCGATCTTGCATATCTCCGGCGAACATGAATACCCCGTCGCCCCGTTGGCCTTGCCCAACCTGCGGCAACTGCCTGATGTGGCGACGCTTGCCCAGATTCCAGCCGTGGCGCTCTTTGTGGAACGTGCCCAGGCCGTTATGCCTGCCTTCCAACTTGACGCCGAAAATGCGGCAGCCGTGGCGGCGATCTGTGTCCACCTGGATGGGCTGCCCTTGGCGATTGAACTGGCGGCGGCGCGCAGTAAATTGTTACCACCGCAAGCGATCCTGGCGCGGCTGACTGCTGCGCCAGGGGCGCGTCTACAGCTGCTGCGCGGTGGTCCGCTTGATCTGCCCACGCGCCAGCAAACGCTGCGCGATACCATTGCGTGGAGCTATAGCCTGCTCACGCCGCCGGAGCAGGTGCTCTTTCGCCGGCTCGCTGTTTTTGTCGGTGGCTTTACCTTCGAAGCCGCCGAAATGTTATTGGCCGCTGTCATTGAGGAGGCAGCACAGAGCACAAATCTACCTGCGCTATCGCCACCTGCCACTCGCCACGGCTCGGCTGAGCTCGCCGAACGTCCGCCACTCGCCACGCTAGATGGGCTGGCACAGTTGCTGGATCAGAGTCTGCTGATTCCCATGCCCGCGTCGGCCGACCAGCCCACCGGACAACACCGCTACACCCTGTTGGAGACGATCCGCGAATATGGGCTGGAACAACTTACACTGAGTGGCGAGTTGGCTGCCATCCAGCAGGCCCACGCCGCTTACTATCTGGCACTGGCCACCGCAGCAGAGCCCCACCTGGCCGGCCCTGACCAGGGTCTCTGGTTGGAGCGGCTAGCCGTGGAGCATGACAACCTGCGCGCCGCTTTGCAGTGGACTCTGGAGGGCGGGGATGCACCATTGGCTTTACATCTGAGCAGCGCGCTCTGGTGGTTCTGGTATCGGCGTGGCCATTGGAATGAGGGTCGGCACTGGTTACAACAGGCACTTGCGCTATCACCCACCGCAGCGATAGCAGGTAACCCAGGCGAAAATTCAGACGCAGGCAACCAGATGAGGTGGCGGGCCAAGGCACTCAATGGTGCCGGTCTGATGGCCTACTATCAGGGTGACTACAGTCAGGCCACCGCGTTGTCCGGTGCCAGCGTTGCGCTCTTCCGCCAAGTGAATGATAAGCGCGGCATCGCCGGTGCCTTGCATGGGCTAGCACTGGTCGCGCGCGCCGGTGACAATCACGCCGCGGTCCGTGCCATCTATCGCGAGAGTCTGGCGCTCTACCGTGAAGTGGGTGATCGCGCAAACACAGCCTACACCCTCTTCTACTTCGGTGTTGCCCACTGGCTGGAGGGCGACTATGCTGGCGCTGAACCACTCTTCCAAGAATCGCTGACCATCGCTCAGGAATTAAATGATCGCAAGGCTATTGCCTTTGGTCTTTTTGGGGTAGGGCAGGTGGCCCTTGGCCGGAATGACTATGCGGCAGCACAAACCTATCTGGCAGCAAGTCTACCTGACAATATTATTTTGGGCGATCAGCGATCCACTTCGCGCGTGCGTTATGGTCTGGGTGACGCGGCCGCGGGCGCAGGTGATTATGCTGCTGCCTACGTCCACTACCATCAATGTCTTACCCTTGGACAGGCATTGGGGGATCGCTATTTTATGATCTGGTGTTTAGAAGGTGTGGCGCGTGTGGCGACCGCCTACGGCCAACCGCTGCGGGCTGTGCAGTTGTTAGCGGCCGGCGCGGCGCTGCGCAATACATTGGGCATCAGCCAGCCACCCTTTCGCCGCGCCACCTACGCTCATCTCCTGACTACGCTCCGCGCGCAACTAGATGAGACTGCATTTGCCATCGTATGGGCGGCGGGACAGGTGATGGACATAGATCAGGCGGTACAATATGCATTGGCGCAACCGGCCCCCGTTGACGCGAGTGCTGCTCCTCCCCAAGTACCGGCGATCCTGTCACCCGCGTCTCACAATGGCACCAAGCCGCTTGATAGCCTTACCAACCGCGAGTTGGATGTCTTGCGCCTGATCGCCACCGGTATGACCGATGCCCAGGTCGCAGCAACGCTGATCGTCAGCCCGCGCACGGTCAATGCTCATCTGCGCTCGATCTACAGCAAACTAGGTATCACCTCGCGCAGCGCGGCAACACGCTATGCAGTTGACCAGGGATTGGCCTAAAGCACCAACGAAGGCTTGCCGCCTGGGAGCGCCACCATCCCTGGCGGCAAGCAATAGCAGAAAACCACCAGGGATCGGGTGCCCACTGGGCACGTTTCTAGGTTGTATCGACTCGGCAATTTTGCCTAGGCAATCGACTTCTACAAAATAGGGTATAAAATTAGGTTGTTTTACCGTAGCGCTTTCTCCTCGTTACGTTCTATGATTGTTCTACGCTACACTCCATAAATGGATAGATGATTAGAAAGATGGGGTCTTAACCATCTTCTGGGAAACGACAAGAAAGGGACAATCATGCAAACGGAAATACTTGCTACAGCGTCAACACCCGTACTGACGGATACAGTCGTGGCTGCGTTTAAGCAAAGTCTGAAGGGGCCACTTCTACGCACCGGCGATGCCGGCTACGATGAAGCGCGCACCGTTTGGAATGCGATGATCGACCGGCGACCGGCGTTGATTGCCCGCTGCACCGATGCGGAAGACATTGTCTGCGCTGTCAATTTTGCCCGCGCGCAGGATCTGCTAGTTTCTGTGCGTGGCGGCGGTCATAACGTGGCCGGAAAGGCTGTATGCGAAGGTGGATTGATGATTGATCTATCTCTGATGAAGGGTATTGAGGTCGATCCGGTGCAGCGGACAGCGCGCGTGGAACCAGGGGTTATTTGGAGCGAAATGGACCAGGCAACCCAAGCGCATGGTCTGGCCACCACTGGCGGAACAGTTTCTCACACCGGCGTTGCCGGCTTGACACTGGGGGGCGGTCTTGGCTGGCTACTGGCCACCCACGGGCTGTCCTGCGATAATCTGCTGACGGCCGAGATGGTATTGGCCGATGGCCGCCAGGTGACCGCTAGTGATACGGAACATCCCGATCTCTTCTGGGCCATTCGCGGCGGCGGCGGTAACTTTGGCATTGTCACATCATTCCAGTTCCGCCTGCATCCGGTGGGGCCAACAGTGCTGGGCGGCATGGTGCTCCACCCTATAGAAGATGCCCAATCTGTGTTGCGGTTTTACCGCGAGTTCAGTGCAAACTCCCCCGATGCACTGACTGTCTATGCCGGCCTCATTAGCACACCTGACGGGCAACCTGTAGTAGCGCTCATCGTTGGCTGGTTTGGGGCGCTGGAAGAGGGCGAACAAGTGCTAGCGCCACTCCGCAGCTTTGGTTCGCCGCTTGCCGATCTGGTTGGCCCGCTGCCGTATTGTCAACTGCAAACCATGCTCGACGCTGCTGCGCCTTTTGGGCTCCCACGCTATTGGAAATCTGGTTATTTCAAGGCATTGCCCGATGATCTGCTCGACTCTATTGTAGCGCATGCGATAGCAAGGACCTCGCCATTTTCGGTGATAATTTTTTTTCATATGCATGGCGCAGCGACTCAGGTTCCGACCACGGCAACGGCATTTGGCCACCGTGAAGATCAGTGGGACTTTGATATCATTGCCCAGTGGACAGACCCGGCGACCGCCAACGAACACATCGCTTGGGCGCGCAACTTTTGGCAAGCGGTCGCGCCCTTTTCAACCGGCGTCTATGTGAACCATCTAGATGCGGACGATCAAGCCGCGCGTGTTCAAAGCGCCTATGGGGTGAACTATGAACGTTTGGCGGCGGTAAAAAGAGTTTATGACCCAACCAACTTTTTTCGACTGAATCATAACATTGCACCATCAGCTTAATGCAGACCGATCATGGGTGAATAGTGCAACGGATAAAAGGAGCAAAGTATGTCGTCCCTAGCGCTTGTAGGGCCAGAAACGGCCACAGTACCGGCCACAACACCAATTCCCCTGCCCGCCGATTTCCCGGTGACCTGGGCGGAGCCTGAAGATGCCCAATGCCTCTGGCTGCGGCAACGGATGCACTTCCCCGAACCGATGAAGCCGTTGGACGAATGGCTGTTGCGCACTGAGTTTGAAGGCGCCCAACGGGCCGCACAGCTCTATGATCTGCCCATTACCAGCGCAGGACGGCGCTTCAACACCTATGCCTATGCCCATATCACGCCCATGCCGTTGTCCCCCGCGGCCTGGACGGCCCAAGGCGCAAGCGCACAGGAGAAATTGGGCGCGGCCATGGGCCGGTTGCACGAACGTTGGGAAGGTGAGTTCCTGCCCGAGATCCAACAGATCCTGGCTGGTTGGGCGGCCTTTGATCTCGCGACGGCCACCATGCCCGCCCTCGTGGAGCACCTGGACGCCGTCATCATTGCGCGCGAACGGCTATGGGATATCCACTTTCTCGTCTGGTTTCCCGCCTACACGGCCATCAGCCTCTTTGAAGAGCTTTATTGCGAACTCTTCGGCGGCGAGGATGTTGCTTCGACAAGCTCAGCACCAGCGACAAGCTCAGCACAAGCGACAGGCGTAGAACAAGTGTCTGTGCCAAGTGTAGGCCAAGCCTTTGATGCCTATCGGCTGCTGCAGGGCTTTGATAACAAGACCATCGAAACCACCCACGCCCTGTGGGACTTGAGTCGCCGCGCGCTGATGCTGCCGACCGTCTGCCAGGCATTGGCAGCAAAAAGCACAGCCGCGGTGCTGTCCACCCTGGAACAGAATGTGGAGGGGCGCGCCTTTCTGGCTGACCTACGCGCGTACCTGGACGAATATGGTCAACGCGGTGACAAGTGGGTGATCAGCGTGCCCAGTTGGATCGAAGATCCAACCTCGGTGCTCAAGAATCTGAAGGACTATATCACCCAACCCGACCGCGACCTGAAAGCGGAGATGGCAGAATTGGCGACGACACGCGAACGGCGATTGATCGGTCTTCGCCAGCGTCTCCAAGATTATCCACAGCCGGTGGTGGCACACTTTGAATTTCTGCTGAAAGCGGCCCAGGAAGGCTGTGTGCTTACCGAAGATCATGGCTTCTGGATCGACTTTCGTGGCTGGTATCCCATTCGTCGTCTCTTTCTGGAATTGGGACATCGTTTTACCACGGCTAAAGTGTTGGAAAAACCGGCGGATCTCTTTTATCTCACGCTGGACGAGGTACGCACCATTGCCAACGCGCTGGCAAACGGGTTGCCATCTGGCACTCGCCACCTCTTGGTTGCCGGGCGACAGGCTGAGACCGAATATTACCGGGGCCTTCAGCCGCCACCGGCGATTGGCGCGCTGCCGGTCACGCCGCCGCCGGTCGATCCGGTCAGCCAAGCGATCAACAAGTTTTTTGGGGCACCGCCGCCCCCCCAACGCGAGCCAGACATCCTGCGCGGTGCGGGCGGTTCGCCTGGCATCGTGCGCGGCCCGGCCCGTGTGATCCGGACCCTGGCCGAGGCAACCAAACTTCAGCCGGGGGACATTCTGGTGGCAGAAACCACCGCGCCACCCTGGACACCCCTCTTTGCCACGGCCGCAGCCGTCGTCACCGACACCGGCGGCATCCTGAGTCACTGTGCCATTGTGGCGCGCGAGTATGCGATCCCGGCGGTGGTGGGCGTAGGGATCGCCACGGACACAATCGTCGATGGCCAGTTGTTGGAGGTGGATGGTGCCGCCGGCATTGTGCGTATGTTGGCAGCAGGTTGAATGTACAGACTCTAGTGCAGAACATCTGGTGGAGATCATTTGGTGGAAATTGTCTGGCTTGGTCACGGTAACTGTCACGACTGTACGTTGGTAGGCGGCAAGGGGGCGAACTTGTGTCACCTGGCCGCCACCCAGCGTATCCCGCCTGTTTTCTGTCTGACCGCGGCAGCTTTTCGCGATTGGCTGCCCACCGGTGGTGAAGTCACGGCGCTACCGGCCAAACTATCTGCGCCCCTGGCAACTGCCTACCGCCATCTGGGTGACCTTTGTGGTGTAGCGGAACTGGCGGTCGCCGTGCGCTCTTCTGCCGTAGACGAAGACGGCCAAACCGTCTCCTTTGCCGGTCAACACAGCACCTATCTCAACGTGACGGGGGTTGCTGCCGTGGCGAAAGCGGTACAGCACTGTTGGGCCTCCGCCCACGCCACCCATGCCTTGGCCTATCGTCAACATCACGGGCTTGCGATAGGCGATATCCCAATGGCCGTACTCGTGCAACAGATGATTCCAGCCGATGTGTCGGCAGTGGTCTTTAGCACAAATCCGGTAACCGGCCAGCAGGATGAGGTTGTGATCAACGCCAGTTTGGGCCTGGGCGAGAGCCTTGTCAGTGGCGCCGTGACGCCGGACACGTGGCGGGTACACAAGCGTGACCTAACTGTCGTAGAAGTCCGGCTGGCCGATAAGCAGATCATGACCGTGCCAACGCCGGGCGGGACAGGTCAACGGCCCGTGCCGCGCTGGCTGCGCACCCAGCCGAGCCTTACCCCAGAGCAATGCCTTGAAGTCGCCCAATTGGCCGTGCACCTGGAGAGAACCATGGGGTGGCCGGTCGATCTGGAATGTGCCTATCGCGGCGGCCTCCTCTATCTGTTGCAATGTCGTCCGATTACGGCTCTCCAAGTGGTTCCCTAAACCCGGCTCTAGCAGTGATGGCCGGTGGAGATAGAGTGCGATATTTCTTTCTAATTGGTAATTATAGTGGAACCGGCAATAACCACTAAGCAAAGGAGCGTCAATAATGGCTCATGCAGATTCCCTGTCTTTCATTACCAGAACCGGTTATGCTGAGGTGAATGGCACACGCCTCTACTACGAGCTTGCTGGCACAGGTGTTCGCGTCGTCTTGATGCACATGGTGGGTGCCGACTGCCGTTACTGGCAGTCGGTGTTTGACACGCTGACGCAACAGTACCAAGTGGTACGATATGACGCGCGCGGTTTTGGCCGGTCTGATCTGCCGACCACGGAGCCATACACCCATGCCGATGACCTTAAGGCGCTGTTGGACTACCTGGGCATCACGCGTGCCCACCTGATTGGCAATTCATTGGGGGGAGTCACTGCGATTGATTTTGCCTTGGCTTACCCTGCGGCTACGCATAGCTTGATCCTTATTGGCCACAAAGTACAAGGGGCAGAATGGCAGCCACCCTCCACGGCCGCAGATGAGGCAGTCTGGGCAAAAATTTTTACCGCCTTGAAGCAAAAAGACAAAGGGGCAGCCGTGGTGTTGGTGGTTGATCACCTTTCTCTTTTCGCCGTAGCCAAGACCATTCCCGCCGCACGTAAGGTAATGGTTGATATGTTTACTGACTATAGCTGGTGGCATTTTCAAGATAACCAGAACCCGGTGCGCACACCGGCAATCGCGGCGGCCAAGCGGCTGGGCGAGATCACGGCGCCGACACTGGTGATTGTCGGTGAGTTGGAGATTGAAGCGGTTCACTTTATGGTTGATCTGACCCTGAAAGGCATTTCTGGGGCGCAGAAAGTAGTCATGCCCGGTCTTGACCATGTGCCGTTTCTCGAGGATCCGGTAGCTTTCAATGAAATTGTGCTGGCATTTTTGGCAGATCAATGAGGACTCTGCTGTTACCCTATGGGCGACGACCTTGCGTCTTACCAACTGGCTTGTAGACAGCGCTATATAAAACGCCTGTCCAGACCACCCCCATACTCTGTCTCGTAGGGATACCTGAATTTAGAGCGAAAGGAAACCCAATGCTTTCACCCTCTACCCCTGATTTATCTTCATTTGCTGCGCTTGATCCGTATGCGATGGGCCCAACCGCCATTCCCTTGCACGCGCCACCGCCACGACTGCCGGAGGGTGTTGTGGTCTGTGGGGGGCACCATGAGGCGACAGAGCATCGTTCCTTTGCCATACCGGCCTTTGTGGAAGATTTACTGACCCTCCACCTGCGGCCCCCAAAACGACTATCCGTAAAACTGGATCGTTGGTTTCATGTCAACAGTGTTCCAGGCGATTTGACCCTGATCCCGCGTGGTACACCTACTACCTGGTGTGGTGCGGGCGCGGCGGAATCGCTGCTTCTATGCCTACCGCCGACATTGATCAGAAAAAGTGCGTTGCAAGATACCGACTATGATCCCCCGTGCCTGGAACTCATGCCGCGCATCGGTTACGCCGATCCGCTGGTTCACGCCATTGGCCAGGCCATCTTGAGCGAATTACAGACGGGTGGGTTGCTCGGTGCGCTCTATCTGGAAAGCCTCTTCCGCACATTGGCAATCCACCTGTTGCGCGATCATGCCGTCTTTGCGGTGGCGCCGTCATCGAGCAATGGACGGCTGTCAGCAGATGCATTGCGCCAAGTGCGTGACTACGTGCATGAACACTTGACGCGTGAAATCACGCTCGAAGCGCTGGCCGCGCTGGTCCATCTCAGCCCGTATCATTTCGCGCGCAAGTTCAAAGCCGCGACCGGCGTGCCGCCTTACCAATATGTGCTGCAGTGCCGGGTGGAGCAGGCGAAAACCCTGCTGGTGACCGGTGAACACGCAATCAGCGCGGTGGCGCAGGCCGTCGGCTTTGCCGGCCAGAGTCACCTGACCCGCCATGTCAAACGTACATTAGGCGTGACCCCCGGTGCGCTACTGCCAGTGCGCAAGAATAGACAAAAGCTGCGCAAGAATGGGGAAGACGATGGCATAGCGGTGTGCTACACTGGAGACTTAACAAAAAAATAGTCTATTGATATCAGAGGAGATCGACATGTCAGCCAAAACGCAAAAAGATGCAACGTTTCAACTGGTCGCCTACGAACAGAAGTGGGTGGACAGCCTGAACCGTGGCGATGTTGCCGCCGCGGACGAAGTTTTTGCCGCCGATTGTGTGATCCATGTCACTGCGGGTAAGGCCCCCGATCTCAGCGTGGCCGACTTTAAGGAGATGCTGCGTGGGTTTCTAGCGGCCTTTCCTGATCTGCATTTCTCGATTGAAGATCAGCTCATTGCTGGTGACAAAGTGGCCCTGCGTTGGGTGGCCACAGGCACCCACACGGCACCGCTTGGTGACATTCCTGCCACCGGCAAACATGCCTTGATCAATGGCCTCGTGCTTGACCACATCACCAACGGCCAGGTCAGCGAACGGTGGGAACAGTGGGATCACACCAGCTTGCTGTACCAACTTGGCTTGTTGTAGCGCACTGACCGGCAAGCCAGCCCCTAGATCCCCATGCTGTGAAAAGGAGAAAACCTATGATTCTGATTGTCGGCGCGACCGGACTGCTCGGTGGCATGATTACCCGTCAACTACTCGCACAGGGAAAAACTGTACGCATCTTGGTCCGGCAGAATTCGCCTTCGGTCGCACTAGCCCCACAAGGCATGGCAACCGCGGCGCAAGCCTTGATTGACGCGGGCGCACAGCCGGTCGATGGCGATCTAAAGGATCCTGCGTCACTCGCCGCCGCGTGTGTGGGCATCGACACCATCATCACTACCGCCAATGCTGCCATGCGTGAGGGTGAGGATACTTTTGACAGTGTCGATCTAAATGGCACGAAAAACTTAATCGACGCGGCCAAGGCCGCCGGTGTACGCCACTTTGTCTACACCTCCGCTTTTGGCAGTGCGCCGAACCACCCCAACCCCTTGTTCGATGCCAAAGGTCAGTGTGAGGTGTACCTCAAGGCGAGTGGGCTGACCTATACCATCCTCAAACCGGGGCCGTTGATGGAAATGTGGCTCGGCGTCATCATTGGGATCCCCTTGCGCGCCGGCCAACCGGTGACATTGGTGGGCGAGGGCGCACGCAAACAAGCGTTCGCGGCCATGACCGACGTGGCCGCCTATGCGGTCGCCGCGTTGGATACCCCGGCGGCTGCCAACCAGGAAATTCTGATCGCCGGCGCCCCGCCTTATTCCTGGACCGAAGCCGTGGCCGCCGTCGAGCGAGCCACGGGCCAACCAATCCCGATCCACTATGTGCAACCGGGCGAAGCCATTCCACTGGTGCCCCCGCCCATGGGCGGCATGGTAAGCGCATTGGAGATGGCCGATTCAGTCATTGACATGGGTGAGACCGCGGCAACCTATGGCATTGCGCCAACTTCGGTGGACGTCTTTGCCCAGCAGTTTTTTGGCAAGCGATAAAATTGTAGAAGCGTAACTTCACGAAAGGCAAATCCATGTCAGCTTCAAGATTACGCGCCGTTGTGATTGGGGCCGGTTGGGCCGGAGAAGGACACACGAACGCGCTGCGCCATTGCGGTGTGGAGGTGGTTGCCATTTGCGCCAGGCAGGCGGATGTGGTGCAGGCCGTGGCGGATCGATTGGCGGTGCCAGAGGCGTCCACGGATTGGCGCAAAACATTGGCGCGGGTACGGCCGGAGATTGTGGCCCTGGCGACGCCGGCAGCACTACGGCGAGAAGTCGTCGAAATGGCAGCGGGCTTTGGCGCGCACATCTTCTGTGATAAACCGCTGGCCACCACGGCGGAAGAAGCCAAAGCGATCTTTCAATGTGTGGAGCAGGCCGGGGTCAAACATGCCTACGCGGCTACGCACAGCTATGATCCCAGCGTAGCATGGACTACAGAACTACTCTCCAACAACACCATTGGCCGGCTACAGACCGTCGATTGTCTTCTACGCTTTCCACCTTCTTCCCCAAGCCAGCCCTGGACGTGGGCGGATTCGCTGGCGATGGGTGGTGGGATGTTGAACAATGGATTTACGCATGCCATTGCCATGCTAGAAAAGATGATTGGCAGCCAGGTGATCAGTGTCACCGGGGCAGCGCGCACGCGCCGTCGGCAACAGCCTGTCGTGCCGGCCGTCCATGACTTCCGTCAACGCGGCGCACACATCCCCACCGCTGAGGAGGCTGCCCAACTGGAGTGGCGTGACTGTGATGCAGATGAAACAGTCTCTGCCCTGATGCGCTTTGGTGACCCCACCGCCAATCAACCTCCCATTCAGGTATATCTAGCAGCCGATTTCAATTCGCACATTTCCCCGTTCAATGGCTGGTACTTCTACGGAACAGAGGGCGTGCTCAAGGGGAATGGTGTTTTGTCCCTCGCCCTTTCGCAGTATGATAGTGCTGAGTCCGCAGGCACGCCTCTGCCAACCCCTCAACGGCTCCTCGAACGGTTGCCCCAAATCGGCGACGATGTCCAAAACAAATGGGCGGCCCTGGCGCGCGACTTTGTCGCCGACATCCGCGGTGAGCCGCACGAACCCTATCTCACCTTCCGCGATGGCTGGCGCTATCAGGAAGCCATTGACGCCATCCGCGCCGAGCATGGGTGGCATGAACTGCCTGTCTAGAACCGTAGGATGGACTGTCCGTCCTACGCTCATCAGTAGAGTTGTTCCTATAGAATGGTGAGCGAAGGTGACGGTCACTGCCCGTAACATTCTACCGGAGCGGAAGTACGATTGGGCAGTGACCGTCACCTGGATCCGCTTCAAAAGGAACAACTCGATTGAGCAAACAGACCCTATATCACAGTAAGGAGAAATTACCATGACCAACACCATCACCACCGGCGCCGTTCACCACGTGGCCTTGACCGTCAGCGATGTGGCCCGCGCGGCACAGTTCTACACCCAGTTGCTCGGCTTCCAGAAACTGATGGAGCTGGGGCCGCGCATCCTGCTGGGCAACGGTAGCCTGATCATCGGGCTGACGCCGCCATCCGATCCCAGCCAAGCCATTCAGGGGGACCGCTTCAACGAAAACCGGCTCGGTCTCGATCACCTGAGCTTCAGCGTCGCCAGCCGCGCCGATCTGGAGGCCGCCGTCTACCTGCTCGATGAGCACGGCGTTGGACACGGCGAAGTCACCGATCTGGACGGCCTGGGGATATCGATCCTCGCCCTGCGCGACCCGGACAACATTCAGATCGAGTTGACCGCGCCGACCAGTTAAAAGAGCGCATGCGACTATACAAAGTACTGGTACACGGCGGCGTAAATAGATCAATGGTAGTTCAGTGGGTCAGTGAAACAGTAGAACAGTGAGTCAGTGACTGTCTACTGTTCTACTGTCTCACTGGCTTACTTAGACCATTGTGTACAAGCGAAAGCGAGACAAGCGAATGACCAACGCACCCCTACCAGCACACCTGGCCCTGATCGATGCCGCGACCTTGACACCCCTAGTCCAGCGTGCGCTAGCGCGGCCCACGGCCGTCGTGCTCACCTGGACGTGCGAAACCCTTCATGGCGGGGTGGGAACAGGGAATGCGGTCTATCGCTTTGCCGGGCAGGCGCGCGACCAGGGTGAAACGGTGCCCTGGTCGCTGATTCTGAAAGTACTCTGGGTCGACCCCAGCCGCGCCGATCCGGCGCACCCGGAGTGGTGGTGTCGCGAGGCAGAAGCCTATCGCTCAAACACGTTAGCGCGCTTGCCTGCCGTACTCTCTGCCCCCCGCTGTTTTGCTGTTGTCGCGCGGGCCGGCGCAGGGTACTGGCTCTGGCTGGAAGAGATTACGGATAGCGTGGGCAGTGTCTGGCCGCTGGCTCATTATGGCGTCGTTGCTCGTCTCCTCGGCCAATTCAATGGCCGTTATGTGACCGGCACACCGCTACCCCAGTGGCCGTGGCTGAGCCGGAATTGGCTGCGCAAGACCGTTGAATTGATCTATCCTACCCTGGAACAGCTACGTCAACATCGGGAGCATCCGCTGGTGCGTCGTTGGCTGAGCGATGCCATGCAGGAAGAGATCGTAGCACTCTGGCAGGAGCGTGAGCGCTTTCTCGCCCTACTGGATCAACTTCCCCAGACGCTCTGTCACTTTGATGCTTTTCGTCGGAACCTCTTTACCCGCAGCGATAACGATGGCGCAACACACCTGGTCGCAATTGACTGGTCATTCACAGGCCAAGGCGCACTCGGTGCCGAGGTCAATTGCTTGACCGTGATTGCCATTGCTTTCTTTGATGTCGAGTTGGCGCAGGCACAGGCGCTGGATGAGATCGTCTTTGCCGGCTATCTGGCAGGACTGGAGGACGTGGGTTGGCGTGGCGATCCGCGGCAGGTGCGTTTGGCCTATACCGCGACCGCCATTCGTCATGCCTTGGGGACATTGGGACCGATTCTCGAAATCTTTTTGAACGAGGAGCGCCATGAACGGATGGTCCAGACGCTGGGCCAGCCAATGGAAGCGATCACCGACCATTTTAGCGTAGTCGCGGCTTGGCTCTTTGCCCAACTGGCGGAGGCACGCCGTTTGCAACAGAGCTTAGCTGATTGCAAAGCAACAACCACTTGGCGAAGGTGACGGTCACTGTCCAAACATGCCATAGCATCACAGAAATTGCCGCGGACAGTGACCGTCATCTGGACGTATCTAGTATCTAACGAGTCAAAAGCTTGAACAATCAACAAGAATTTTCACCGCAAAGACGCGAAGAGCGCAAAGAAAAAGCCAAGAAACCTTTGCGCTCTGGGGCGCCCTTTGGGCCCCTTTGCGGTTGAAATTTTGGTTCTGGCTTGGCCAGGTTAGGGTAATGTCACAATCAAAACAGGAATGGAGAATTCTATGTCGACAAATGCATCATCTACCTTGATTGGTAACCATTTTGGCCAGGTGGCGTGGGTTGTAAAGGATATCGCGGCAACCGAGCGGTTCTTCTGGGAAACAATGGGTGTACCGCGCTTTTTGAAGATGGAAAATCTACGGGCACAGGATCTAGAGGGAACCTACTATGGGCAGCCAGGCAACTTTGAATTTCATCTCTACTTGACCTATTCAGGAGAGACGATGCTGGAACTGATTCAGCCAGTCTCCGGGCAGAGTATCTATACTGCCTTCCTGGAGAAGAATGGCGGGAACGGCATACAGCACATCGCGCATATGGTGCCGGAGCGTGAACTCGAAATGGCTACCAAGGAACTAGCCGGCAAAGGGTATCCTGTCGTTCAGACCCTCAACCTTCCGCCGGCCAGGGTTGCATACTTCGATACATCCGCTGAAATCGGCGTCATGACAGAAATTATTGGTCTTACCGCAGCCGGTTACCAGTTGATCGAACAGGTAAAGAGCGGCAATTTCTAATGCAAGAGAGAGGGAGAACAGGGTATGTCTAGTGATGTTTAATTTAGCCGAACCGGAACGTGCGGTGGGTCAAACAAGCTCGTGCGAAAAATCTTACTACACCAGGAGGAACCCAATGACAACTATGCAAACCAAACCATTCGCCCAACTGACCGAGGCCGTGATTGCGGCTTTCAGCGCGGCAGACTGGGCGCAACTGCGCGCGATGGTTGCCCCCAATGTGGTCTATACAGAGACGGGGACGCAGCGCCGCGTCGAGAATCTGGCGGACTATCTGCAATTGCTGCAAGGCTGGAAGCAGGCGATTCCCGATGCACAGGGGATCGTGCATAAGGCAGTCAGTCAGGGCAACACCGCCGTCCTCGAACTAACCTGGGGGGGACACAGACGGGACCGCTACCGACCCCCGGTGGCATCCTGCCGGCATCGGGGAAGGCGATCCAAGTACCCGCTGCCGCTTGGTATACCTTTGATGGCGAGCTGGTCAAAGAAGTTCACCACTATCTCGATGTACTGACGCTGTTGCAGCAACTCGGCGCGCTACCTGGGTAACGTCGGCGATGGCTGTGCCCAAACCAGCGTAGTAACAACGATTAAAACAAACCTATGGAGAAAAGTAACCCAGCATGAAAATCAACAACCTATACCCTGTCTTGATCGCTCTGGCCCTCACCTTGCTCACGAGCGTCACGCCGGCCTACGCCAGTGGTCAGCGCCATTCGATCAATGCCAAGGGCCAAGGGCAACTCACCAGCGACACTACGACCGCCGGCAAGATCATTGGCGGCGGGCTGCTGCATGGCACGACGACCGCAACATTGAACATCGCGGCGATTGA
>JBBRVA010000059.1:0-16585 GCA_038247295.1 Caldilineales bacterium
AGCGGCGGCGGTACTGCTGGGCTGCCTTACCATGCGCCAAGCCTACCAATCAATCGACCAGCGCGTTTACGTTTTTATCGCCGGGGCAATCCCCATGGGCCTGGCGATGCAGAAAAGTGGTCTTTCTGACCTGATTGCACTCTGGATGGCAGACTGGTTGGGCGGCTGGGAGCCACGCCTGATCTTGTTGGTGCTCTTTCTGGTTTCAGCCACGATTACACAATTTATGTCCGATGCAGCAACGACGGCGCTGCTGGCGCCTGTAGCAGTAGCATTGGCCAGTGCGTTAGGCCAATCACCACGGGCATTTGTCGTCACAGTGGCAATGGCAGCCGTGGCCTCGTTCTTGACCCCAATTGGTCACCACGGCAATTTATTGATCTATGGGCCCGGCCGTTACCAATTCTCCGATTTTGTCCGCGCTGGGGCGCCACTAACGATCTTGGTCGCCGGTGTCGTAACGCTGATGACCTGGACATTGTGGGGCGGATGAACCAAAAACGAGATACCGTGTAGCCTTAGGTTCTCGTTTTTGGTTCATGCTTTTCAGTCCATCATCCATTGTTAAACCTCCGTTTTCCATCCGTTTATCTACCGATTGCCTGCCACTTACCTACCTATGTAGTAAAAAGTCCAGATAAATCGTCAATAATATTTTATTATATATTTTGATATTATGGTCAACAAAGTTGTATCCTAATTTGTATCCAGCTTCTGTATCTGGATCGATTGTCAACATTGGTGATCATTGTTAAAGTAGATGTATAAGACGTATGTCGACGAAGACGAACGGCTGGCAGTCGAAACGTCATTGATCTACCATCCAACTTACAGACAACAGCGAGTTGAGGCGGGCGTCTGACGCCTGGTTCTTGCTACGCGCTTAGAAGCAGTTGCCTGCATACTTTGCTCGCCCGCACCGGGGCACAATAGCCAGTATGATCGTAGTCAAATGCTTCTGCTGTTCGTTTAGGCGTAAATGGCCTTTTTCGAGGCTCGAAAAAGGCCATTTACGCCCGATTGATGGACCAAAAGAAGGAGACTAACCAATGCCATATAACAAGCTTGCCGAATTGCCTGACTCTGTACGGGACAATTTACCCAAACATGCACAAGAGATTTACCAGGCCGCCTACAATAGCGCATGGGAGCAATATGACCAACCGGAAGAACGACGGGGCGATGCTTCGCGCGAAGAAACTGCCCACCGCGTGGCTTGGGCGGCTGTCAAGGAAAAGTACGCGAAACAGGGCGACAAATGGGTCACAAAAGGGGATTGATCTGCGATCGCACGTGATTGATTACAAGGATTGATTACAGGTCACTAGTTACTGTCTACTACTTTATCTACTAACCCCAGGGCGGTGACGCCAAGGAGCATTGCATTATGGTCAACAAAATTCTTGTACCTTTGGACGGATCCCCACTATCTACCTGCGTGCTGCCGCATGTAGTGGCGGTTGCCCGCGCAACCGGTGCCAAAGTGACCTTGTTGCGCGTTATCGAACGCAACCGCGAGCTGTCAACTAGTGTCAACCCGGCCGACTGGCGCTTGTCTAAGGTCGAGGGACAAGCCTATCTGGATGAATTGCAAACGCAGCTAACCAACGTATTAGAAAGCGCGCCTGAAACCATTGTGCTCGAAGGACCGGCTGCAGACCGCATTATCGAACAAGCGCAGCATGGCGATTTTGACATTGTAACCCTTAGCAGCCATGGCCAAAGTGGGCTAAGTGGGTGGAATATCAGCAGCGTGGCGCAAAAAGTAATCCAACGCGCCGGCAAGTCAATTCTGCTCGTACGCGCCTACCAAGTAGGCCCCGAGTGCACAGAGAAGGATTGGGACGCGCTGCATTATCACCGTATTCTGGCTCCCCTCGACGGATCGCAGCGGGCAGAGTCCGTCTTACCCATGGCCAACGCCCTCGCCAAACACGACGGCGCTGACCTGACTCTAGCCTATATCGCGGCCCGGCCAGAATTATTCCAGCGTATGCCGCTCACGACCGAAGATACAGCATTTGTCGAGCAGTTGGTGGAGCGCAATCAAGCCCAGGCCAACAAATATCTGGAGCAGTTGCGCACGCGGTTGATGCCGGAAGCCCGCACACGCGTCGTGGTCAATGGTCACATTACCGCGGCTCTGCACAAACTAGTGAACCAAGAGCAAGTCGACCTGGTAGTGCTTAGCGCTCACGGTTCTTCCGGCCACAATCAGTGGCCATATGGCGGAGTAGTGAGCAACTTTATCAACTATGGCGCCACCGCGCTTTTGATTATGCAAGATTTGCCTTTGCATAATATGGAGGCCACCCAAGCGGAAGCGTCGGCTACATCCCAGCCGACGTGGCGCAAAAGCAATGGGTTAAACGACGCTGATCGCACAACAAACTATGCATCTGGCGCCGCCTACGCCTACACACCAACGTTCTGATATGACACTTCAATCTCGTTTACCCGATTCATTGGCCACGTTAGCTGAATCCGAACAAGACGCAGCCAACCGACTAGAAGCGCTCGCTCGCGAGCTAGCAATTACCCAAACTGTTGAGCCATTGCGTGGCCAGACCACGGCGGCCCGGCCCACGCTGCTCGATCCCTTACCCAAACTGGCCGCGCGTCTGCGTGCGGCGCACCGTTATTTTGTCAACGCTTCGGAAGAGGAGTTGGCGCTGGCGTATGCCTCCGAATGGCTGCTGGATAACTTTCACGTTATCGAGCAAGCGTTGCGCCAACTCAAACAGGATTTACCCGTTGGGTATTATCGCCAACTGCCCAAGTTGCGCACAGATGACGCCATGCAAGGCTTGCCGCGCGTCTATGCGCTAGCGCGCACCTTGATCATTCACGACGAATACCAGGTCGACACTGGGCGTCTCGAACAGTTTGTAATTGCCTACCAACAGCATGGCCCATTGACGATGGGTGAACTCTGGGCCATGCCCATTATGCTGCGGCTGGTGCTACTGGAATGTATCGCCCAAGCGGCGGGCAACATCACCGGTGTGACGGGTGATCTCAGCACGCCGGCTTATCCCCTTACTTTGAGCCACAACGATATTATTGCCAATTGCATCCCCAGTTTACGCCTGATCGACAACGAGAACTGGGAAGAATTCTTCGAGCGGGTCAGCTTGGTCCAGCAGATTCTGCTCGAAGACCCGAGTGGCGTCTATGCGCACATGGATTTCCCCACGCGCAACGATTACCGCCGCGTGATCGAAACTATGGCGCGGGCCACCCACCATACAGAACCAGCCATTGCCCAACAAGCGGTTGATCTGGCGCAAGCCGCCTACGATGCTGAACCCGACAAACATTCTCCCAAACCGAAACTTGTCGACAAGCCAACATGGGATGATCAGTCCGCCGCCGCTGATTCAGCGGCGGATTCATCATGGTGCAACTTTGCGTTGTCGCGCAACGCTCACATTGGCTACTATTTGTTGGCCGAAGGCCGCGCCGAATTGGATAGCCAGGTGGGCTATCAACCCGATACAGGCGAGCGACTTCGCCGCTGGGTATTGGCGCATCCTACACTCGTTTATCTAAGTGGCGTAGGTCTCTTTACGCTGCTGATCGAACTGGGCGCCATCGCCCACGCCTTGTCTGCCAATGCATCTACATTGGCAACAGCAGTCACGGCCTTGCTGGTCCTGATTCCGGCTTTGACGACGGCGATTCATCTGGTCAACTGGTTGATCACCCACACCCTGCCCCCGCGCGTGCTGCCCAAGCTCGATCTGGAAGAGGGTATCCCCAGCGAATGCCGAACGATGGTGGTGGTCCCGGCGTTGCTTGGCAATGTTGGTGATGTTGAATCGCTCTTTACTCAACTCGAGTTGCACTATCTGCGCAACCCCGATCCACGGCTTACTTTTGCCTTGCTCAGTGATTTTACCGATGCCCAGCAAGCCGAGTTGCCCGAAGATGCAGCATTGCTCGATCAAGCACGCGCCGCCGTTGCCGCGCTCAACCAAAAATATGCGCACCAGCCTTTTTACTTCTTTCATCGCCGCCGTTTATGGAACCAAAGCGAAGGACGTTGGATGGGTTGGGAGCGCAAACGCGGTAAGCTGCACGAATTCAATCAACTGCTACGCAATGATCAGGCAACCTCATTTTTTGTCCAAGCGGGCAAGCTGGATCTGTTGCCCGCCGTGCGCTATGTAATCACCCTCGACGCCGACACCGTATTGCCGCGCGATGCAGCACAACGGCTAGTAGGCACATTATCTCACCCCTTGAACCAGGCGCGCTTTGCCTCCGGCTCCAATCGAGTGCGTGCTGGTTATACGATTCTGCAACCGCGCACCGCGATCAAACCAGTCAGCGCCAACCAGTCGCTTTTTACCCGCATTTTTGCCGGCGAAGGTGGATTGGACCTTTACACACTGGCCGTTTCCGACGCCTATCAAGATCTGTTTGGGGCCGGCATTTTTGTGGGCAAAGGCATCTACGATGTCGATGCCTTCGAACGTAGCCTGATTGGACGGATCCCCGAAAATACCTTACTCAGCCACGATCTTTTCGAGGGTGTGCATGGTCGCGTCGGGCTGGTCTCGGACATTGTGCTCTATGAAGAGTATCCACCCCACTATTTGGTTAACGTATTGCGTTCGCACCGTTGGATCCGTGGCGATTGGCAACTGCTGCCCTGGTTATGGGGCAGGACGCCGCGAGTGGGGAAGGAGACAGGGAGTGGGGGAGTAGGGGAGTGGGAGAGTGGGGGAGAGAGGGAAACAACGCCTGCCATTTTTTACGCGCGTAACGACCTGGCGCTGATCGACCGCTGGAAGATCATCGACAATTTGCACCGCAGTTTGCTGCCGCCCACACTGCTGATGCTCTTCGTGCTGGGCTGGACAGTGCTGCCGGGTTCGCCGCTGGTCTGGACGTTACTGGGCTTGATCGTGCCCCTCTTTTCGCTGCTTACCCGCGCGATCAGTGGGTTGCTACGCGCCTTGATTGGGGAAGAAGGATTGGCGGCAGCCGGACGCGAAATCATCCGCCCGATCCGCGACAGCGGGGTGCGTTGGCTACTTTTCCTGGCCTTTTTACCCTACGAAGCGTTGTTAAATCTGGATGCCATCACGACGACATTGGCCCGCGTATGGGTTACACGCCGGCAAATGCTGCAATGGACGACAGCCGAGCGCACGGTGCGCCTCTTTGGCGACGAGGTGACGGCCACGACCACGTTGGTCAAGATGCTGCCTTCGATCTTGCTGACGGTGGGGCTGGCCCTGCTTGTCATCATTTTAGAACCAACGGCGCTGTTTGTCGCTGCCCCCTTCTTTGTGGCGTGGCTCTTCGCCTGGCAGATCGCCTACTGGATCAGCCGGCCGACCACGCCCAAAGCGGTTGAGCTTTCCGCCGAACGCCAGCAGATGTTGCGGATCTTGGCCCGGCGCACCTGGCTCTTTTACGAATTATTTGTCGGCCCAGATGATAACTGGTTGCCGCCCGACCATTTTCAAGAGTCACCACGCGGGGTGGTGGCGCATCGCACTTCGCCCACCAATGTAGGTATGTATCTGCTCTCATTGTTGGCTGCCCACGACTTTGGTTTTATTACGACGACCAACGTCTCGCTGCGGATCCAATTTGCCTTTGCCTCGCTCAATCGGCAGGAACGCTATCGCGGCCATTTTCTCAACTGGATTGACACGCGCACCCTAGACGCATTGCCGCCACGCTATGTTTCTACCGTGGACAGTGGCAATTTGGCGGCCTGTTTGATCGCTTTACGCCAAGGCTTATTAACCCTGCCGCAACAAACCGTTTGGCGCTGGGAACAGTGGCAGGGTCTGCTGGATATGTTTGCCTTGCTCACCGAAGCCATCGCCGATACCGATGAAGGAAGTGACCCTACCGCCAACAATTTATGTGATTACTTGGCTGAAATGCGCCGCCAAGTGCTTGCCGTACGCAAGCAGCCGGAAGCCTGGTATGCCGCCCTGCTTGCGATCACAGAAGTGGGCCGCCAGGAGTTAGATCGCCATCTGGTTGACTATATCGAAGCCAATGTTGCCCATCTAAATGCCGAGCGTTTACGTGACGCGCGCATTTATGTTGAACGCATTCACTATCGCATGGACAATATGCGGCGCGAAGCAGAGACACTACTGCCTTGGTTGCCGCTTTATAAAACGACACCGGCGCTGTTTGATAGCCCAGCTACACCAGAAGCGCTGCGCGAAGCATGGCGCGCACTGTACGCCGTCTTTCCGGTCGCGCCCAGTTTTGAGCAATTGGCAGGCATCTACACTGATGCCGAACAGAAGTTGAACCAGATCCAAGCGTTGATGGCCGAACTCCCGCCATCGGAAACGCTCCAAGCGGCCCACCAGTGGCGCGCCACCTTTGCCGACGCACTCAGCGCCGCCCCAAATGCAGCTACCACGCTGCTCAGCGATTTGGCGGCCGCCGCCGATCAGGCCGACGCGTATGTCAACGAGATGGAGTTTAACTTTCTCTTCGACGCGCACCGGCAGGTCTTTCACATTGGCTACAATCTGGATAATGGTCGGCTGGATGCCAATTACTACGACTTGCTGGCTTCCGAAGCCCGTATTGCCAGCTTGGTGGCGATTGCCAAAGGTGATGTACCCCAGAGCCACTGGTTGCACCTGAGTCGCCCGCTTACCCGCACCGAGAATGGCCAAGAAGTGCTACTCTCCTGGAGCGGCACGATGTTTGAATATTTGATGCCACCGCTGTTGATACGTACCTACCCCGCTACGTTGTTGTACCAAAGCGCCTATGCCACCATCGACCATCAAGTGGCCTATGGCAAGCGACGCAACATCCCGTGGGGCATTTCAGAATCTGGCTTCTATTCCTTTGATGCCGCGTTAAATTACCAATACCATGCCTTTGGCGTCCCCGGTCTGGGCTTTAAACGCGGGCTGGGCAACGACCTCGTGATCACGCCCTATGCTTCGCTGCTGGCGCTGCCACTGCAACCAGAACCGGTACTGCAAAATCTGGATCTTTTAAAAGCACAGGGCGTCATTGGCCGTTATGGCCTCTACGAAGCGGTTGATTTTACACCCGAGCGTTTGGGGCTGGGCGAAGATAAAGCGATTGTGCGCTCTTACATGGCCCACCACCAAGGCATGATCATGTTGGCGCTGGCGGCCACCCTGCAAGGCAACCGGATGGTGGAACGCTTCCACGCCGACCCGCGCATTCAAAGTGTGGAATTGCTCTTACAAGAGCAGATCCCACAAGATGCGCCGCTCCAATTTCCGCATGAGGAAGAGAATACACCCATGCGGGCGGCCCAACCGCCCTTGGCGACCCACGGCTGGCAAGCGCCGATGGATACACCGCTGCCGCTGGTCCATTTTCTCTCCAATGGCCGCTATGGCACGCTGATTACCAACAGCGGCGCCGGCTTTAGCCAATGGGAAGGGCTGGCGCTCACCCGTTGGCGCGCCGACACCACGTTGGATGACTGGGGCTGCTGGCTTTATGTCCAAGAGCCAGCCACGCGTGCACTTTGGTCGCTGGGTCGCCAACCGATCCACCGCCGCGGTGACTTCGAAGAAGTGATCTACCATCCGCACATGGCCGAGTTTCGCCGGCGCGATGCGGATATTGCGCTGAACATGCAGCTGACGATTGCACCCGAAGACGATGTAGAAATTCGGCGCATCGACCTGACGAATAACAGCGACGAAGTGCGTACGCTGCGCTTGACCACCTACGGCGAACCAGTGTTGGCCCCGCCGGCCGGCGATGCTCGCCATCAGGCCTTCGCCAAGCTCTTTGTCGAGAGCGAATATGTGGCCGATATCAATACCTTACTCTTCCGCCGCCGTCCGCGTTCGGAGGACGAAAAGCCCAAAGTGCTAGCCCATTTGCTTGTTATGGCGCAGGGCAAAGCCACGGGCGCGCACGAAAGTGACCGCGCTCGCTTCTTGGGGCGCGGCCACACCAACCGCTACCCGGCGCTGTTGATCAACGGCGAAGAGCTTTCTGGCACAACGGGCGCCACGCTGGACCCGATTATGGCGTTGGGCCAAGATGTGACATTAGAACCACACGCTGGCGTCCAACTGGCTGTGATCACCTTGACCGCCAATTCACGCCAGGAAGCGATCAACCTGGCCCGCCGCTATCAAGCGTGGGCCACAATCGAACGGGCCTTCCACCGGTCACGCATCGCCGCCGAACAAGAACTGCGCCAACTGGGACTCAATAGCCCAGCCCTGGAATCGATTGGTCAGTTGCTCTCGCTGCTGCTCTATCCGCACCCGGCCCACCGGGCCGACGCAGCCACGCTGGCCGCCAATCGTAAGGGTCAAGCGGCGATGTGGGCCTTTGGCATCTCGGGGGACTATCCGATTCTGTTGCTCCGCTTGCGCGACGAAGCGGACGGCGAATTGCTGCAAGAGTTGCTCCAAGCACACAGCTATTGGCGGCGGCGCGACCTGAAGATCGATCTGGTGATCATGAACCAACAGGAGAGCAATTATGGCCAGCCCGTGCAGGGTTTTATCAACCGCATGATTCGGCGCACCGATGGCGATGCCTGGCTCAATCAGCGCGGTGGGATCTTCGTCTTGCGCGAGGATCAGATGATCGAGGCCGACCGCATTTTACTTTACAGTGCCGCGCGCGTCATCCTCGATGGTGAAAACGGTCTGCTGCATCTACAATTGGCGGAATTGTTGCGCCAGCCGGTGGCATTACCGCCCTTTGCCCCCACCGTCAGCCCCGATGAGATTGAACGCCAGGTCATAAAGCCCACAGTGACGCCGCGTCCCACCGATCTGCGTTTTGATAACGGGCTGGGTGGCTTTAGCGCCGATGGCCGCGAATATGTGATCTATCTAGAGCCAAATACGCCGACCAATGCCACGCCCGCGCCTTGGATCAATGTGATTGCCAACGACACGTTTGGCTTTCTGGTATCGGAAGCAGGCAGCGGCTACACATGGGCCGGCAACAGTGGCGAAAACCGCTTGACCACCTGGCGCAACGACCCCGTGGGCGATCAGTCAGGCGAGGCCCTTTATCTGCGCGATGAAGAGAGCGGCGAAATCTGGTCGCCCACCCCCCAGCCAACGCCAAGCACAGCGCCCTACGTCGTGCGTCATGGTGCGGGCTATACGACGTTTGAACATGCCAGCCACGGGTTAACCCACCATCTACGCCTCTTCATTGCGCCCGATGCCCCCGTCAAAATCGTCCAGCTACGGCTGGAGAATCAGACCTCGCGCCCGCGTCGTATCACGGCTACTTACTACGCCGAATGGGTGTTGGGTGTGGATCATGCGGCGACCCAGCCCTTCCTGGTACCCGAATATACGGCGGAAGGCCGGGCTTTGCTTGTGCGCAATCCCTACAACGCCGAGTTTGGGGAAGCAGTTGCCTTTCTGGCCGCCAATAAAGAGCCGCATGGGCTGACAGGGGATCGCACTGAATTCCTGGGGCGACTTGGCTCGCTGCGTCGCCCCGTCGCCTTGGGCCGCGTCGGCCTCAGTGGTCGGGTTGAAGCTGGGTTGGATCCGTGTGCAGCCATGCAGCTACATATTGACTTGCCACCCGGTGGCAGCGAAACGATCTATTTCCTGATTGGTCAGGAAGCGGATCGGGCGGCAGCTTTGAGCCTCATTCAACAGTTTCAGCAGGCCGAAACGGTGGAAGCCGCCTGGCAAGCCACCCATGCCCGCTGGGATGAAATGTTGGGCGCAGTCCAGGTGGAGACGCCAGACCCAGCGATGAATTTATTACTCAACCGCTGGTTGCTCTATCAAACCCTCGCCTGCCGGATTTGGGGGCGCTCGGCGCTCTACCAGTCTAGCGGTGCGTTTGGTTTCCGCGATCAATTGCAAGATGTGATGGCCGTTGTCCACACGCGGCCAGACCTGGCACGCGCCCACATCTTACGCGCGGCGCAGCACCAGTTCGATGCGGGTGACGTGTTGCATTGGTGGCATCCACCGGTTGGACGGGGTGTGCGCACGCGCTTTAGCGATGACTTGCTCTGGTTGCCCTATGTCACCGCTTATTATGTAGCCGCCACGGGTGACGCGACCATTCTGGAAGAACAAGTTCCGTTTCTGCGCGGTGATCCGCTTCGCCCCGATGAAGAAGAACGCTATGCGCAGTATGAAAGTACGCCAACGACCTTCTCGATCTTTGAGCATTGCCGGCGTGCGTTGGAAAAGGGCACGACGGCGGGCCAGCACGGTATCCCCTTGATGGGCGCGGGCGACTGGAATGATGGCATGAGCCGCGTCGGCATCCACGGCCAGGGCGAAAGCATCTGGATGGGTTGGTTTCTCTGTGCCACGCTGACCAGCTTTGCCGATCTGTGTGAGCGCGATGGCAAGGCTGGCCAGGCAAGACTCTATCGCGAGCAAGCGGAACATATCCGCATCGCCGTGGAAGAAAATGGCTGGGATGGCGATTGGTACCGGCGCGCCTATTATGATGATGGCACGCCACTGGGATCGGCCCAGAACCGCGAATGCCAGATCGACTCGATTGCGCAGTCATGGGGCATCCTGGCGCGCGCGGCTGATCCAGAGCGCGCCCGCCGCGCCATGCAAGCCGTGCTCGATCGGCTGGTCAAGTGGGATGCACGCCTGATCTTGCTCTTTACGCCCCCCTTCGATAAGACTAACAAAGATCCGGGCTATATCAAGGGCTATCTACCGGGTATTCGTGAAAACGGTGGCCAATATACGCATGCCGCGCTCTGGACGATCTGGGCTTTTGCCCGCACCGGCGACGGTACATTGGCCGAGCAGTTGTTCCGCTTGATCAACCCGATCTATCGCGCCGACAGCGCCGAGAAAGCGGCGTTGTACAAGGTGGAGCCCTATGTGATCTCAGCCGATGTCTATGGCGTGGCGCCGCATGTCGGGCGCGGCGGCTGGACCTGGTACACCGGCTCCAGCGGCTGGATGTACCGGCTGGGCATCGAAGCGATGCTCGGTTTACAGCGCGTTGGCCTAGCGCTGCGCATCGATCCCTGTATTCCAGCCATATGGCCGCGCTACAGCATGCGCTATCGCGATGGCCAAAGTTATTACTACATTCAAGTCGAGAACCCCAACGGTATCAGCTATGGCGTAAAGCAGGTGACAGTCGATGGCGTCGTGATGGCGGATGGCCTCGTTCCATTGCAAAGTGATGGTGGGGAACATACCGTAGTGGTGACGATGGGGTAAGGAAACAGGGAAATATAGGACGTCCCTACTTGTCTACCTGTTTCCCTATTTACCCACGATCCCGTTCGACATTTAGATTTACTTAGTAGAGAGGACAAGTTTTATGCAAGCCCCAGTTAGGGTAAAAGAGAATTCAATCAAACAGACCAGCCGGCGCGTACGCCCGTTTTTATCGACGGCCCATCTCAACCAACGTTTTGCGCCGTTTGCCGCCAAAATGCGGCGGACCAAAATGCCCGAAGCGGTCATTCGTACTTTTCGCTACTACTATGCGCAATTAGTTGAGGGTGCGACCGGTTATGTGCCGGCCAGCCAAGCCTTGCCGGTTTACAATCTGCCCGACGCGGCGCAGTTAGACGGCTATGCTAGCGCTGGTCAGGCCGCGCTGCAACGGGCCGTGATGATCAAGCTCAACGGCGGTCTGGGCACGACGATGGGCATGCAAGGTCCCAAGTCGCTGGTCGAGGTTAAACAAGGGCTTACCTTTCTCGATATTATAGTGCGCCAGGTGCTGCACATGCGTCAGACATACGCGGTTCGTCTGCCACTGGTGTTGATGAACAGCTTTAATACACAGGAACAATCACGCGCCGCGCTGGCCGCCTATCCGAAATTGGATGCACCAAGCCAACAAGATGTGCCACTCGATTTTCTCCAACACAAGACGCCCAAGATCTGGCAGGCAGATCTGACGCCAGTTGAGTGGCCAGATGACCCGGAAAAAGAGTGGTGTCCGCCTGGCCACGGCGATCTCTACCTGGCGCTGCAAACCAGTGGTCTGTTGGATCAGTTGTTGGCACAAGGCTATGAATATGCCTTTATCAGCAATGCAGACAATCTGGGCGCGACTATCGACATCAACATTCTAGGCTATCTGGCCGCCGAACAGTTGCCCTTCTTGATGGAAGTAGCCAAACGCACCCCCACGGATTCTAAGGGCGGCCACCTTGGGCTAAGCCCCGATCAAACGCTACTGCTGCGCGAAGTGGCCCAGTGTCCCGTCGATGAGTTGGAAGCATTTCAAGACATCGAGCGCTATGCATACTTTAATACGAACAATCTGTGGCTGCATCTGCCTACCCTGCAACAGATGCTAGCGGCAAACCGCGGCGTGTTGAAGTTGCCGTTGATCCGCAACGAAAAGCCGGTTGATCCCACCCAACCAGAGACGCCCCGGGTCTACCAATTGGAAACCGCGATGGGCCATGCGATTGGGCTCTTTCCCGACGCTCAGGCCGTGCAGGTGGATCGCCGGCGTTTCCTGCCGGTCAAGAATACCAACGACCTGTTGGCGCTCTGGTCCGACGCCTATGTGCTTCAGGATGACTACACAATTGCCCTCAATCCCGCCCGGCCAAGCGGACAAGCACCAAACGTTGATTTGGACAAGAGCTACTACGGTCTCTTCCAACAACTGAAAGAGCGCTTCGCCCACGGTGTGCCTTCGTTGCTCAATTGCACCCAGCTTCAGGTCCAAGGCGATATCTATTTTGCTGGCGAAATCCCATTGGAAGGCGCGGTCTGTTTGTGCCACACAGGCGAGGAACCGCTCGTACTGGATGAAGAAGCGCTGAGTAAAATGAAATAGAGATTAGAGAATAGAGATTGGAGATTGCGGGCTTGCTTTTAATCTCCAATCTCTAATCTCCTATCTCTATTCTCCGCTTTACTTACATCGAAAGGAGTCTTACCCCATGCCCAACTTGGTTATGCACTTTCCAGCGTGTGATCGGCGGCATTGCCCAGGTGACAAAGCGTATCCAACTAGACACGGGCGTCACTTGCCAGCAGACGATCATGCCCGAATTTGCACGCCTGTAACCCGATTTTTCAAATCGGACGTAGCGATTTGGAAAATCGCTGTACATGGTAAATATGCCCGCAAGGCGCGCCACTTTTGAGCAGCTTGGGAACCAAAATCGCGGCCTTAGCGTCTGCTGAGTATAACTGTTCAAGCAGCAAACAAGTATAAAATCCGCTGAAACTATTCGGCGTCACCCCGGAGAAGAAGGTACCATGCGCATGAATCGGATGACGATTGGCATTACGGCCAGCTTGCTGGTTGCGGTGATCGCCTTTGTGGTGGGGGCACGCCTCTGGTTGCAGCGCACCGGTGAGCCATCGGCCACCAGTACACCATCTGCAACATTGACAGCCACCGTAGCGCCCGAGTTGGCGCTGACCTTTACCGCCACCCCGAACTTGGCGGCAACGGCGACCCTGGCCCAAAACAATTTGCAAGCGGCTGTCAACGCAACGCTGACGGCTGTCGCGCCGAGCAATGCGCCGGCCTCGCCAATTCCAGCGACCGCGACACCCGATCTAGCTGCCACGGATGTCGTGTTGCAAAGCACCGTTCAAGTGGCAATCAATGCGACCTTAACCGCGTTGCCACCCGCGGCGACAAGCACACCGCTACCCACTACGGGACCACAGGCCACAGTAGTCACCGATACGCCGACGATAACGCCATTTTTGACGCCAACCTGGACGGCCGTGCCCAATCTGACTGCCACTGCAATTATTTTACAAACCGCAGTGCAGGCGGCATTGGCTGCCACGCAGACAGCCTTGCCGCCCACCAGCACCTTTACGCCGATCCCGACGGCGTCGTTCACGCCGACGTGGACACCAACGCCCAGCGCCACCGCGACGTTGACACCTTCGGCCACACCCAACCTGACCGCCACGACGACGGCCATCCAAAATAGCATTCAGACCGCGGTGGCAGCCACCTTGACCGCCGTCGCGCCAACAGCCACGATCACACCAACGGCTACGATCACACCAACGGTAACGCCAACGCTGACGGCGACCCTAACGCCGACGGTGACGTTCACTCCAACGGCCACTGCCAGCCCGACGGCAACGCCGAATATCACCGCGACCGCAGCGGCAGTGCAAACAGCAATCAGTGATGGCATTCAGGCTACCTTGACGGCAATCGCGCCGACAGCGACATTGACACCGACCGCCACGCTGACACCCACTCCCACGGCAACGCTGGATGTGACCGCAACTGTGGCGGCGCGAGAGATGACAGTGCAAGCAGCGGTAACCGCTACTTTAACCGCGCTAGCTCCCACTGCGACAATGACACCGACCGCCACAGCGACATCCACCGCAACGCCCACACCAACGGCAACCGCAGATATGACGGCAACCGTTGCGGCACAAGCGATGACAGTACAAGCGGCCGTCACTGCCACGTTGACGGCACTCGCCCCTACCGCAACAGTGACGCCCACGGCAACTGTCACACCGACAGAAACGGCTACACCGACAGAAACCGCCACACCGACAGAAACCGCAAATGTGACGGCAACCGCACAAGTGATGCAGACAGCCATTCAAACGGGGATCGAAGCCACGCTCACCGCCGTGGCGCTGGCAGCCACGCCCCCACCGACCGTCAATATCACAGCCACTGTCGAAGCCTTACAAGCAGAGGTGGGCGCCGCGGTCACAGCGACCTTGACGGCACTGGCGCCAACGGCAACGCTGACACCGACCGAGACGGCAACGCCGATAGAAACTGCAACGCCCACAGAAACGGCTTCGCCCACCGCAACACCTAGCCCAACTGAAACGATCCGCCCGACGCGCACACCAACGGCCACCGCCACACCGGATCTGACCGCCACCGCTGATGCGTTTGCGACCGCCGTGGGCGCCGCCGTTGAGGCTACCCTGACCGAAACCGCCGGTGGCCTTGTTGTCGTGCCAGCAGAGACACCAGATTTGACGGCAACAGCGGAGGCGATCGAGGCCACAGTCCAGGCAGCAGTCGAGGCCACCCTCACTGCATTGGCAACAGAAAGCCCAGCGGAAACGGAGACGCCAGCGTCGGACGAAACAGTTACCGTGACCGCAACCGAAACCGTTACGGCAACCGAAACGGTAACTGACACAGTAGTCTTTACCGACACACCTACAGGAGAAGAGACGCCCACAGTGACGGCGACAGTAGAGGGCGGCGAACCCTTGACCACGACCGATACGCTAACCACTACCCTGCCAGTGACAATTCCGGTTGATGGCGAACTAACGCCGATGCCCAGTGCCGAAGCGGATGGCCAAACGGATAACGCGCTGATCACGCTGACGATCAATGACCTGCTTAACACCGAGAACGAAGCCGCGTCTGAAGTGAGCTTGGGTCCCGATGGTCAAACGCTGGCGGTGGCCACGACGCGCGGGATTTGGCTTGTCCCGCTGGCGCAGCCGGACGCAGCGCGCTGGTTAACTCAGGAGATTGCGGCCTTGAGCTTGAGTTGGTCACCCGACGGCAGTCGCATCGCGGCTGGAGCGGGCGACTATTTTGGCCTGGGGCGCGGTGATAATAGTGTGCGCATTTTGGATGTGGCCAGCGGAACGACACTCGCAACCCTCACTGGGCATAGCGACGACATCCTGAGTGTGCGCTGGTCGCCCGATGGGAATTTGATTGCCTCAGCGTCGGTCGACACCACAGTCCTGATCTGGGATGCCGCCACTGGTACGCTGTTGCAAACGCTAACAGGCCACAATACACCAGTCTGGTCAATTAGCTGGGCGCCGGATAGCACCCAATTGGCAGTCGCCGCTAGCCTTGCGGCCACAGATGACGTGAGCAGCAATCGCATCTATATCTGGAACAGCAGTGATGGCACGTTGGCGACTACGCTGGAAAGCGATGGGTCACCAATTTGGAGTGTTAGTTGGTCGCCCGATGGGCAAACGATGGCGGCTGGGACAAACAACGGATTGGTCCGGCTGTGGGAGATGGAGAGCGGCGAACCTACTGACGAGTTATCCGGTAATGGCTCCCCACTGTGGAGTGTGAGTTGGTCACCAGATGGCAACCAGTTGGCGGCGGCAGAAGGGGATTTAAACGGCGTCGGCGGTAACAATGGCGTCCAGCTTTGGGATGATGAGTTTGATGCCATCACTAACCCGCTAGCGCAGGTCACGTCGCCTGTCATCAGCGTAAGTTGGGCGCCGGACAGTGAGTGGCTAGCGGCAGTAGCACCGGATGGGACAATCTGGGTGTGGACGATCGAATCCGTTAACGAGTAGTTGGCGCTATTGCATAAAAACTAAAAGCCTTGGGCAAGGGATGAAGATCATCATTGATCATCACCCTTACCCAAGGCTTTTAGTTTTATAGGACTTACGTACTGGGAACGCCGCCATCCCTGGCGGCTGCCGGCAAGATGCCGGCGCTCCCAGGTAAAACTGCGTAAGTTCTACTTTACCTTCTGCCTAAAGCAGTAGAACCAATAACGATTCGTGTTACTGGTTCTGCTTTAGCTGTGGGAATTAGGACATTGCTTTCTGGTTGATGCCAGTCTTGAACATGCCACCTTCGGCAATCGAGGTTAACTTCTTATCGGTTTCACCTTCTTCGTCCA
>JBBRVA010000060.1:0-16557 GCA_038247295.1 Caldilineales bacterium
CGTTTACTCAACACCGCAGTTAAGAGCAGCAGCCGGTTGAAATCGACACCGTTGCCGGTGCGGCGCGGTTGGCTGAACGCGCTGTGGCTGCTCAACGCCTGCACTTCCACCAACAAGGGCCGCGTACCCTCCATGGAGACAGCAATCGCACTGCCAGAGGCATTGGGCAAGCGCTCGGCCAGGAACATCTCCGACGGGTTGAGCACTTCTGCCATGCCCCCTTCGTTCATCTCGAAGATGCCCACTTCGTTGGTGCTGCCAAAACGATTTTTCACCGAACGCAGCAAGCGATAGGCGTGGAAGCGTTCACCTTCCAGCTGCAACACAGCGTCCACCATATGCTCCAAGACGCGCGGGCCAGCAATCGTGCCTTCTTTCGTCACGTGGCCGACCAGAAAGATCGGGATATTCCGCTGCTTGCCCACGCGCAACAAGGCCGCCGCACAATCGCGCACCTGGCTGACCGTACCGGCCGCGCTGGTGCTAGCGCTATGATAAATTGCCTGAATCGAGTCGACAATCACGAGCATTGGGTTCATGGTTTCGATCTGCTCGATGATCTGTTCCACTTCGATCTCGGAGAAGACAAAGAGACGTTCGTCTTTGATGTTCAGACGGGCCGCGCGGCGCGCAATTTGGTGGGCGCTCTCTTCCGCGCTCACATAGAGCACCGGACCGACGGTTTCGGCTATTTCCGCCGCCATCTGGAGGAGCAACGTGGATTTTCCAATTCCTGGATCGCCACCGACCAATACACAGCCGCCCGGCACAATGCCCCCTCCCAAGACGCGATTTAGCTCGGCCATTTTGAGGGGTAGGCGCGCCATGCCCTCTTTGGGAATGTTGGGCAAAGCAATTGGGCGCGCGGCACTTGCGCTCAGCGGCATGGGCGAGCGATTCTTTTCCGGGGCGCGTACGATCACTTCTTCAAGTGTGTTCCATTCGCCGCACTCGGGGCATTTGCCCATCCACTTCATCTGCACGCTGCTACAGGCCGAGCAGACATATTGCGCTTTGGTTTTAGACATAATTAGATTTCCCCACAAGGAAACAGAACGTTTGTGCGGATATTATAACATGGCAACGGTATTTTTTCAAGTAAACGGGCGTAGCCAACAGCACCAACGCTGCGCCCATCCCGCCCAAGCTCATTGCTGCTATCAAGGTCGTATTCGCTGGCGTGTTGCGTGGCACTGAGCCTTTGGCACGCTCGCCTCGCGGAGCACAAGCATAGCGCGGTGTCAGGTTCAGGTTGCTGCCCATTTCATCCACGATCACGAAGTCGGAGGCCGCGCGCTCAGCGATGCGTGCGCGGAACTGCTCTTGCTTGGTGGCATCGCGCTCGGAGGCAGCCAGCGTCTTTTTTTTGCGTGTCCAGCCGAGGCGGCGGATGGCACGGCCAAGGGTCCACTGGCTGAGGGTGGTGGCATGGGCAGCATTCCAGAGGGCAGCATGTTCAGCCAAGGTGACATCGGTATGGGCGTGGAGTTGAGCCTCAAGGGTAGCATGCTGGTCTGGGGTGATGATTGGCAGGCGGCCAGGAGGAGACTTTGGTCGAAGGTCGGAGCCGGTTCGTTCCTTAGCCAGCCAGCGTTTGAGCGTGCCGATGCTGAGAGCAAAGGTGACGACAATCTCTTGGCGAGGCATGCCACGAGCCACAGCTGCAAGGACGCGCTGCCGTAAATCGAGTGAATATCCGCTCATACATATGTGTATGCTACAGGATCATGATTTATGCACATCGCTGTAGATGGACAAATTGGTTATTTAAGAATTAGGAATATAGTCAAGCATGACTAAATTTAACCGATACGCTTTGTAAACCGCAACATAGCGCCTTCCGGCACAAAACCAAGCTTTTGATTGAGCGTCAACACGGCCGTGTTGACCGCATCGTTAACCGTCCACAAGCGCTGGTTACCATGTGCCTGCGCGTACTGGATGCCATATAATTTTAACAGGGTTGCGACACCCACGCCCTGGTAGGCACGCAACACGCCCGTCATCTCGATACTGAAGCCTTCGTCTACCGCAGATAAATTGGAATAGCCTATAAACTCACTATCCTTGACGGCAATAAAACACGCATCCGGCAGAAATTTAGGATGGTGTACTTCAGCGCTGGCAAATTGTTCCAGCGAACGCTTCACCACGGTTTGCCCAAAATAAGGAACATCCTGCCAGAGCGCCCAGTCCAGTTCGTATAGTTTCAGTAGCCGATCAGGGAACTCAGCGAGTTCGGCATAGGTGCAGATCTCAATGCCTTGCGACCGCAATTTTTCCTCTAGCCCAGCGTAGGGTGTCGCATCAAAACCGGCAACTTTCAGGTAGAGATCCGACCGGTGCCAGGTTTCGACAAAGCCGCGGTCGCCCAGAAAACGTGCGGTGCGTGGATGGGCATGCCAAACGTCGGCACATAATAGTTGTGGCGCTAATGGCACCAGATGTTCGAGGATGGCTTGGTAAAGCGCTTTGCCCACGCCCTGCCCCTGCCAGGCCGGATCGATGCGCAAATTAATGAGGAACTTGCCGACCTGGTGCGCCAACGTCTCATGGCTCACAAAAGCCACACCGATCATGGTCAGCCATTGATTCCGCAACAAAAGTCGCGTGGTGATAGCGCAGATCGCGCCCAGCGTCTTCGTGGGCCAATTCCTCGACGGACGCGGACCAGCCAGGATTTTCTGCCGCCAACACGCCAGCAATCGCAGCATAATCTTGAGGAAGGATGGCGGAGCGAATACTGAATTGCATACAGTTCCTCCACAATACCACCTATTGTTCAGGCGTACTGTTCACCTGAATATAGGCGGCAAAGACCCAACCTTCGACGCCGGTGGTCAAACGCACTTGCAGCCATTCGTTGGCGGCCGGTTGAGCAATAATCTGCACCTGTCCACCGTTGTTTAGTTTGGCAACCACGGCCGCGTTGGCGTCCGGCGCGCTGCGCACATTCAGCCGCCCATCGCTGATCACCGTGCCAACGACTATGTTTTCATCACTTGCGGCATCCTCTGCCAGCGCCAGTTCTGGCGTGCTCGTCGCAATGACGACCGGCTGCATTGCCTCTGCGATCAAGGTAGCAATTGGCCCGGGGCCAGCAGCGGCATCTACGATGATCAGATCGTCGCCCCCAAAGAGCAGGAGTTGTCCAGCAGGCACCCATCCAGCCACCCCCTCATTGGTGTAGGCCGCCAGGTAACGTCCATCCGCCGATTTGCCGGTAACGGTGACAACCGCGCCAGCGGGCAGGCTGACTAATGCGCGCCCGTTTGGCTGTTCCAATAATGTTGCGCCACCAGTGGCAATACCCAGGGCGCTAGGTGTTTGCAGCATGGGCAAAACAACTGAGCGAGTTGTTTGTTCACTCATAGTTGGCGCGGGTTGGGCAGCAGAAGATGGGGCCACAACTGGTGCTTCGTCCACAACACCATTCGATTCAACCGTAGCCGCTACTGTCGGCGCAAGATTAAAAGTGGTCGCTTGACCATAGACCGGCGTCGGCTGCTCGGGCCGCACCACACTGGCCGGGATCGCCGTCGGCGTCTCTGGCCCGCCCCCACAAGCGGCCAGAATCAGCATCGCTAGGACAAGTAGTCCACACACTAGTTGACGCTGAAAATCTACCTGGCGCCTTTGTACCTTTGCGCCTTCGCGTTGAGCAGTTTTATCACTATTCATAACGTAACGCATCGATCGGGTTGAGGCGGCTGGCTTGATAGGCAGGATAGATGCCAAACACAAGGCCCACCGTCATCGAGAAGAAGAAGGCAATCATAATCGCATCGGCGCCGACCACGGCCTCGAAGCTGTCAAAGGCCAGGCCCACCCCGGTTGCGCCACCCACGCCCAAGAGAATGCCAATCGTGCCACCGACCAGGGAAAGCGTGACCGATTCGACCAGAAATTGGAGCAAGACATCGCGCCGTTTGGCACCCACTGCCTTGCGCAGCCCAATTTCGCGCGTCCGCTCGGTGACGCTAACCAACATAATGTTCATAATGCCAATGCCACCGACCAGCAAACTGATGCCGGCAATTGCGCCAAGGAAGATGGTCAAGACGCCCAGAATGCCACCCACCACCGAAATCAGGTCACTCTGGCTGATAATATTAAAATCGTCGCCAGAAAGATAGGAGATGTTGCGTCGCTCGCGCATCACATCCGTGATCTGATCAATCGCGGTTTGTGTCTGCTCTTCGCTGACCACCGAGGCGTAAATCACATTAATCTGATAGTCGCCACTCACCGTCTTCTGGCGGAACAGGCGATCCTGCGCCGTTGTCAGCGGGACGAAGATCGCGGTATCCTGATTGCCACCCAGGCCACCACCGCGCTCCTCCATCACGCCGATCACACGGAAGAGCAAGTTATTCACCTGTACGGTTTGGTCTAGTGGATACTCGGCGCCACTAAATAGTTCTTTGTAGACTTCCGACCCTAAGACAATCACGCGCGCATGTTGGTCGAAATCGTTCTGTGAGAAAAATTCACCCAGCTCGAGATTCCAACTGATCACATCGGGATAACTGGGCATGGTGGCGTGGACATCGACTTCCATATCCTTTTTGCCGCGTGCCACTGTGGCACGCGAAGCAAACTCGCCCGACACCGCGCGTACATCCGGTGCATAGCGGCGATCGCCGACAGCCTGCATGTCGGCCAACGTTAGCAATTTAACATCGTCGCGCTCTTGCGGTGGGCCATCTTGCAATTGACCGGGCGTGATAAAAAGCAGATTGCTGCCCAGGCCGGCAAATTGGTCGGTCACATATTTTTGCGCCCCGCGGCCAATCGACATCAGCGCGATCACCGAGCCAACGCCAATGATGATACCAAGCATAGTGAGCACACTGCGCAATTTGTTGGCCGCCAGCGCGCGCATGGCAATGCGGATCGATTCGATTAGTTTCATGATTTGTTCCCAGGCCATAGGCTGCGTGTGGTGTAATGCGTGTCGGCCACGCAACAAAAAATTTTCGTCTAACTTGCGACCAACACGTTCTCTGCTTCGCCATTTACTTGCATTTCAAGATCCGGCGCTACTGCAACCGGGTCAATGCCGCGGGTAGGCGTTTGCCGCTCATCACGCTCGATTAAGCCGTCGCGGAAGCGAACGACACGGTTGCAGTATTCAGACGTTTCCGGATTATGGGTAACAAAGACAATTGTGATCCCTTGTTCGCGGTTCAAACGCTGGAAAAGTTCCATGATCTCAATACTGGTCTTGGTATCCAAATTACCGGTCGGCTCGTCGGCCAGGATGAGGGTAGGCCGGTTGCCAAGCGAACGTGCGATGGCCACGCGCTGCTGCTGCCCGCCAGACAGTTCATTCGGTTTGTGGTCTAAGCGTTCACCCAAGCCCACCAATTGCAAACATTCCTCGGCCCGCTTGCGCCGTTGGCGACCAGGAATGCCAGCATAGATCATAGGCAGCTCGACATTGGCCAGGGCTGTCGTGCGCGGCAACAGGTTAAAGCTCTGGAAGACAAAGCCGATTTTGTGCGAACGAATTTCGGCTAGTTGGTCATCGTTGAGCTTGCTAATATCCACCCCATCTAAAAAACAGGAACCATCAGATGGCACGTCGAGACAGCCAACCATGTTCATGAGCGTAGACTTACCACTACCGCTCGGTCCCATAATGGCGACCATTTCGCCGGGGAAGATATCCAGACTCACCCCGCGCAGGGCGCGCACTTCCTGGTCACCCATTGTGTAGACTTTGGTTAAATTGCGCACAGAAATGACGGCTTTGCGCGTTAGATCAGTACCATTCGTTTGCTGTTGCATAAATATTCTCTACCCCCCACCAAAGAACGCGCCGCGCAGTCGCTCTTCACTGGTTAAGGTGATCAACGCCACCTCATCGTTATCGGTTAGACCCGCCAAAATCTGGCTGTCCGTTTCGTTGCGTAAGCCCAGTTCAATCTCCTGCAACACGGGTTCGCCATTGACCATCTTGTAGACAAAGGCCTGCTCAGTTTCCCGATCCAGTTGAATGAAACGGTTGGGCAAAAGTACGACATTGTCCACCTGCGCGGTGGTAATAATAGCCGTGGCACTCATCCCCGAGCGCAGTGGCGCGTCCGACGGATCGGGCACAATCGTTACTTCGTAGGCGATCACGCCGTTGACATTGTTCGATGTGGGCGAAATTTCGGACACCTGGCCTGTAATCTCCGTGTCAGGCAAAGCATCCAGGCTGATGCGCACGGGCTGGCCCACCTGCACTTGGCGCACATCAATCTCATCGACCAAAACAGTCATATGAAAACTGTTCAAGTCCGTGAGCACAACCGCGGGCAATGTACCCCCGTTCAATTCACCTTGCCGCACATTCACCTGGCTGACGACGCCGTCCATTGGCGCCAACAATTGGCCATTGGCCAGGCTATTTTCAGATTGCAACTGGCTCAACTGCGCCTGGCGCACCTGGGCACGCGCAATTTCCAAATCTTCCTTATCAGGACCATCAATCAGGGTCTGCAAGTTGTTTTGCGCCTGAATCAAGCTGCTTTGCGCCTGACGCACCCCCACCTCGCCTTGGGCGATCTGATTAAGCGCGCTGGCCACCTGGGCTTGATCGGCCCCCTGCTCGGTAAGGGCGGCCTGGGCGCGGGCCACTTCCAGTGCCACCGTGGCCTGTTCCAACTGAGCCGATTGTGGCAATTCGCCAATATTAGGTTGGTTCTTCACTTGATTATACGCTTGCTGCACCTGTTTTACATTGGCCTCGGCCTGACGCACTTGGGCTAGATTCACTGTCTGCTGCTCTTGGGAGGTAGAAGCCAACAATTGGCGATAACTGGCCTGGGCGCTGTTGAGCGCGGCCTCGGCGCCCCCAACCCCAGCCTGGGCTACTTCTACCGCAGCCTGCGCCACAGCCAAATCTTGTACGCTGGGCGGCGCTTCTAATTTGGCAAGTTGCGCTTGGCTGATCTGGAGACTCACCTTGGCTTGCGCGAGGGCGAGCGCCAAATCGGTTGTCTCCAACTCGGCCAGCAATTGACCTTTGGCCACCGTTTGGCCGGCGGTGACTAAGACAGTATCCACCCGACCAGCCGTGCGGAAAGAGAGCGAAACCTCGGACTCCGGCTCGATGTTACCGGTCGCACTCACAGTGCTGGCGATTGTTTGACGCCGCACTTCAATTGTTTCGTAGGTTGGTTCTTGGGCTGCGGCCTGACGCGGTAGCCAATATTGTTGGTAGCCGATCCAACCGCCAACACCGAGTACAATCAGGATCAATAAGACAATAATGAATCTACGCATGCAAGCTGACTCTTTTCTACTTTACTCAATTTATAATTTTTCGTAGCTTGGTTTAGGTTCTGCATCGGCTCGTGCATTATACCAACAAGTATAATACTATAACCTGGCAAGTCTAACAGTAAGTAACACCCTCTTGTGAAAGCAATGACAAATCATTCTATCATAAATTTATGCCAATCAGTACGCACGTTGTCCCCAATCGACGCGCAAGAACGACATAGCCGGTGAAAAGCTCGACTTTTTCCAGCGCCACTCATTTCGTGATAGACTACCCAATAGCATCAATCTGAGCGTCAGTAATCCGCTATTATCCAAACTGGCCGCATCAGATGGTCATGCCTGGAGAAAGATAAGATGAAAGAAAATCAACCGAACAGAAATGGCGGACAATTGTTTCAACCGATTTGTGCTATGTTATGCGGCATAGGGATCACGCTATTAATTGGGGCGTGCTCGGGCCAAGCGACAACCAGTGACGCCAATAGCCTTCAAATCACTCTGCTGCCAGCCCCAGAAGGCATCGAAGGCACCGCGATCACCGTTCTACTCGCCGATAGCGCTGGCGCTCCTATCACTGATGCGACCGTTAGCCTGGAAGGCAACATGAGCCATGCCGGCATGGCTCCCATTTCGGCAGCTGGCGTTCAAGATGCGGCGGATGGCCAAACCGACGGCAGCTACCAAGTGCCGTTTCAATTCGACATGCTCGGGGATTGGATCATCAGCGTTGCCGTTGAAAGAGCAGACGGTTCAACCGTTCAAAAAGATATTGATGTTGGCGTTACAAGCGAAGGCGTCTCTGTGGAAGGCGCACCCGTCAACAAGCTTATCGTTACCAACTCGATTGCTCATCCAGCGCCTTTGGCAGGTGGCAACGGCGCTGTCTACCTAACCGTAGTCAATGGCACAGATGCGCCCGACCAGTTGGTGAGCGCTGCAAGTCCACTGGCCGCAACGGTGGAATTTCACGAAACCATCAACGATAACGGCATCCTACGCATGCAGCCACAACCAGACGGTTTTGAAATTCCAGCCGGTGGCAGTTTGGCATTCCAGCCCGGCGGCAAACACATCATGCTGGTCGAATTGTCTCAGCCATTGGCTATTGGCGATATAGTCGAGTTGACGCTGAACTTTGCCCAGGCTGGGCCGATCATGATCAGCGTGCCAGTTATAGAGATGGGTGCGACGGAACAAGAAGGGACGCACGATCATGGGGATTAAAGCGCAACTGACGCCACGCTTTCGATCGTGCCTGCGCTTTGCACCACCAAAGTGATAAAATAGACTCATGCAAAATTTACGTCAGATAAATCCAAAGCTTCACTGGTTGCCCCGTATACAGTCATGGACATCTTTACTGCTTATCTTGCTAACTGCCAGTTTGGTCTATCTTGGTGTGGCAGCCAGACCAGTTTATGCCCACGGTGGCATCATTATCGATAGCGGCTATACGCCCCAGTACGAATGGCTAGTGGCAATTAACCCGTACCCGACAACGCCTGGCCCAACCACGATCACCATCCTCGTCTACGATGTGCAGACTCACCGGCCAGTCATTGATCTGCAAGCCGAGATGTTGCTCGCTGCACCAGCCAGTGCAGAGCCATGCTGCAAACAAGGGGTCCACAATGGACCCTTACCGCTACTCACGGATCCGACACTCTATCCAGGTGACTATTCAACGATTGTGGATCTAGAGCAAGTGGGGCATTGGGCGGGTCTTGTCCAGCTCACGGCAGGTGAGCAGACGACAGAATTAGAAATTGGCTTTGATGTGCTGGAAGGCGATAGCACCGCCAACGCCCCGGTTGCCACCTCAGCAGTAGATGCGGCCGCAACCGCCACAGCTTTTGCGGCCAATGTAGAATCTGCACGACAATCCGTATCACCATTGGGCGTGTCGGAGAATCTCGCCCAGGCGGCCAGCCCGTTGACTGCACCCGACAATACCACACAGGTGAGCAGCCCATTGGCTAATTCGGCTGCATCATCCAACGTGGCTACCCAGCGCGCTCCGGGTGGCTGGTTGAGTGGGAACTGGTGGCTGCTGGGGATTGTACTATTGGTGCCAGTCGTAGCCGTTTTTGTGTGGGCGCTGCGCCCCAAAACGGAGGAATAACTTTTGATCGACTCATTACAAAAGCGACCGTTGCAGTTCGATATTTTGCGTGTACCGCTGCTGGGTCACTTTTTAGTATGGAAACATAGCCGCACCTTGATGCAGAGCTTGCTCTTTGTGCTTGCGGCGATCATGATCGTCGATGGCTTGCTGGGCAGTCAACTGGCGCCCAAAAATGTCGCCACAGTCGGCGCTTGGGTGCATTACCGGGGATTGGTTGCACTGGCACTGCTCGTGGCCGGCAACCTCTTTTGTGCGGCCTGCCCATTTCTATTGCCGCGTAAATTAGCCAAGTGGCTGGGCCGTCCAGAGCGCCGCTGGCCCAAGGCATTGCGCAATAAGTGGCTAGCGCTGGCCGGTTTCGTCGGCATCATCTACGCCTACGAACTTTTTGATCTCTGGTCCAGCCCTTGGCTGACAGCCTGGCTCACGGTGGCTTACTTTGCCACAGCCTTTGTCCTGGAAGCTTTTTTTACGCGCAATAGTTTTTGTATGTACGTCTGTCCGCTCGGCACATTCAACTTTCTCTACAGCACCGTCAGCCCACTCCAAATTACCTCGCGCAATTTACAAACCTGCCGCGATTGTGTCGGCCACGAGTGTATCAATGGCAGTGCCACGCAACAGGGCTGTCAATTGGAACTCTTTGTTCCCACTATCCAGAGCAACATAGATTGCACGCTGTGCCTGGACTGTGTGAAGGCCTGCCCTTATGATAACGTTGCCCTCGTTGTGCGCCCGCCGGGGGATGAACTCTTTCGCCAAGCATGGCCTCACCGGCTGGATCTGGCTTTACTGGCCATCCTCGCCGCCTTTCTCGGCTTTCTCAACGCCTTTGCGATGACGCCGCCGGTCTACGCGTTGGAAGCACAGATGGCCGGCTGGCTGAACACACAAAGCGAAGCCGTCGTTTTGGGTATTATTTACATCGTGGGTGCGCTGGCAGGACCACTGGCGCTAATCTATGCCGCAGCGTGGCTCAGCCAGCGCGTAATGGCGGGCAAAACCAGTTTAAATCGTCTCGTCATCCGTTATGCCTACGGCTTTGTGCCGGTGGGCTTTGCGATCTGGTTTGCCCACTACCTTTTTCACTTTCTCACCGGCGCCATGACAATTGTGCCAGCCTTACAAACATTTTTTGCCCAAACCCTCGGCTGGCCACTACTTGGCATGCCAGATTGGACCGTGGCCCGCTACTTCGTACCCCCCGTCAGCACCATCCAACTGATCCAATCGATTATCACCTATGGTGGTTTGCTGGCGGCGCTGGCGCTGACGCTCAACAGCGCTCGTCGCACGCACAAGAACCGTCGCGCCATGCTGTTCGAGGCTTTGCCTTGGCTTGTACTCTTAATTGCCCTCACCGCGGCTAGTGGTGCAACCTTCTTATTGCCGATGGAGATGCGCGGCAGCGCGTTGGGCGGGTAAAAAATAATGAATGGTGAATGGTGAATAATTAATAGTTAATAATCAATGAGTGTACTATCGGTGTACGGTGCTTTTGTAGTTAATTATTAATTGTTAATTATTCACCATTAATTGTTATTGCGCGCTGCCCACCTCAAAGCCGGCTAAATGCTCCAGCGCCTTCATCAACCCGTGATTACCTTCACTGCTCAGCCCTTGCGCTTCTAGCGTGCGGTAAAGGTTAAAAATCAAACTGGTGGCCGGCAGGGGCACACCTAGATCATCGGCGGCGTCCAGCACTAGACGCAGATCTTTCTGTTGCAACGAGATCATAAAGCCGGGTCGCCAGTCGCGACGAATGATCTGCGGGGCGCGGTTGGTGAACATCCAGCTACCGGCCGCGCCCTGGCTGATGGCATCAATCGTCTTTTGCAGATCCACCCCGCCCGCTTGCGCCAACAAGAGTGCTTCGCACATCGCCAGACAGTTGCCCACGACCAAAACCTGATTGACCAGCTTTACCACTTGTCCGGCTCCCGTTGCGCCGATGTGGGTAATCGTCTTGCCCATCGCCTTGAAAACGGGCATGGCGCGCTCGACATCTTCTGCCGCGCCGCCGACCATGATCGTCAAGGTGCCTTTGGCCGCGCCTTCACTGCCCCCGCTGACCGGGGCATCTAACATTTTGATCCCCTTTTCGGCCAACTTAGCGGCAATCTCACGCGTCGCTTGCGGGCTGATCGTGCTGCAATCGATCACAAGTGTACCCGACTGTGCGCCGTTGATCACGCCATCTTCGCCCAAGATCACCGCCTCGACATCTGGCGTGTCGCTGACACAGGTGATGATAATATCACTATTGGCTGCGACATCGGCCGGGCTAGCGCCCAACTGGGCGCCTTCCGTCACCAGGGCATCTGCTTTGGCGGCGGTGCGGTTCCAAACCCGCACGTTGAAGCCGGCTTTCAACAAATTGCGCGCCATCCCCTGGCCCATAATGCCAAGGCCGATAAAACCAATTCGTTCGCTCATTGCGCTCCCTCTTTTCTATCCAGGATTGATTGGTGAAAATTTCTCCCCCTATGATATGCCGGACCACCGTAATCGCCCAAATGCCATTTACGTTTCTAATCAGTCAAACGTTGTGTAGTTGCCATGCGGGAAAGTGCGCGCGGCCAGGCACGATCGATAGAAGTAATAATAAAATAACTTGGACATCAGAGATTAGAGATTATTGGACAGCAATTTCCAATCGCTAAATTGCAAATCGCCGAAGTTGGTAAACGAGGCGATCAGGTTAAGCTTGACGGGGGCTGACGGGGGCGTCTTGCCTCCTGGATCTCACAGATCCTTGTCAAATTTGTCAAATCATCTGGCAAAAAATGGCAACATTGGCAAATCGAAAGCTGCTATCCTAGCGGAGTACCAAATATACCATGCTTACCCGGTAAATTACAACCAAGGAGCAAACCTTATGTCAACGGAAACCAACAAAGCAATCACACGGCGACTGGTTGATGCGATCAACACTGATAACGAAGCCGCCTTTCTGGAGGTACTCGTCCCCGATGTGGTCGATCACTACAGCTTGCCTGGACTGCCGCCGGGACGTGAAGGCTGGAACATGAACCGCAAAATCCTCAGGGCGGCTTTTCCCGATTGTCATTGGCATGAAGAGGATCTCTTTGCCGAAGGCGATCGGGTGATGGTGCGTGCGACCTTGCGTGGCACCCATCTGGGTGACTTTCTGGGGATTCCACCTACCGGCAACGCGATCACCGTCTCCAATATCCACATTGTGCGCATTGCCAACGGCAAGATCGTCGAGCACTGGGGACACGGCGATGACATGGGCATGATGCGGCAGTTGGGCGCGCTGGCTTAGAAGCTGTTTGTCGGGTCAAATGATTCACATGGCAGGGCGCATCACCGCCGTCGCCGGCGATTTCTTCCAAGATGAGCTGCCCAAGGCGGATGTGGTCACCATGGGCAACATCTTGCACGACTGGAATCTGGAAAAGAAGCAAATCCTGATCGGTAAAGCCTATGCTGCGCTGCCGCCCGGCGGGGCCTTGATCGCCATCGAGAATGTGATTGACGATGCCCGCCGCGAGAACGCCTTCGGCTTGCTGATGTCGCTCAACATGCTGATCGAATTCGGCGATGCTTTCGACTACACCGGCGCGGACTTTTGCGGGTGGTGCCGCGAGGCGGGGTTTACGCGTTTTGAAATCATCGCGCTGGCCGGCCCAACCAGCGCCGCGATTGCCTATAAATAACGGGCGCATACTACACCATCGCTGTGACGCCAGGGCTTAGGCAAGAAAAAACTAGACCGAGTTGAGGTTTGTTGGAAGGATATCAACTTTACGCGCTTACAAGATATAAATGGCAGAAGTTGGTGCAACATGAAACCATTTGACACATTGACCAAACGTGGACAATTGCAACGCTTACGCCAAGTAGGGCTTTCCGCCCTGGCAGCATATGGCGTGCCAGAACCGTGCCTGATACCGCTTCACCACATAGAAAATACCACCTTCCGTGTCCTGGACGCCGATAACCAGCAGTATGTCTTGCGCATTCAGCGAGCGGATAGCCATGCGCCGGAAGCGATTCGTTCGGAGATGCAGTGGCTCACGGCGCTGCGTCAGAATACAGCGTTGCAGGTGCCAGAACCGGTACTCACGCGCGCCGGTTCACCGCTGGTCATAGCAGAGGCACCAGGAATGCCAGAGCCGCGCACCTGTGTCCTCTTCCGCTGGCTCGCCGGACGCTTCTTCGACAAAACCTTGACCCCACATCACCTCGAACAGATCGGCATTTTTACGGCACAGTTGCACGAACATACATCGCGCTGGCAGGCACCGACCGATTTTGTGCGCGGTCGCGTGGATGCTATCACGGAAGCGGCGCGCCGAGTTTTGTGGAACCCTTCCACACAGGCAGCATCCCCCTCGTCTCCCCAACCTGCGGATGAAGATGTCAGCCGGATTGTTGCTTTGGTGCGCGACCTCTTTTCAAGCGAGGATGCAGCGATTGTTGTACATACCCTTGCGCAAATCCGTAGCGTTTTCGGTGAACTGGGTGAAGGGAAGGCGGTCTTCGGGCTGATCCATGCCGATTTGCATCAGGCAAATTATCTTTTCCAGCACGGCACGCCCTGTGCCATCGATTTTGATGATTGCGGGTGGGGACACTATCTCTACGATCTCACTGTGACCCTGCGCGAACTGACGCATCTGCCGACCTATCCGCTCTTACGTGCAGCCCTTTTACGTGGCTACCGGACAATCCGTCCTTTGCCAGCGCACCAGGAAGCCTACCTGGAGACCTTCTTCGCCCTGCGGCGCATTCAACTGATGAGTTGGGTGATCGAGTCGCGGGAGCATCCTGCTTTTCGTGCTGGTTGGGCGGAATGGGCGCGCAATGATTTGCACGAACTGGCGCAATTTCTGGCCCGTTTGTAACACCCGATCAATTGATCGAGAGGAAAAATCAACATGTCATTGCGTCCGTCAGAGCGGCATCTGCTTCTTAGCCAGCTTGCCCGCTGTTACGGCATTGAACAAACCCAACTCCGCTGTCTGACGGATAACCCCGAAGATGGTGTCTATTACGGTTTGATTCATAATGATCTCCAAGCCAACAATTTGTTCCTCGACAACGGGCGGCTCTGGGTTATTGATTTTGATGGCTGTGAATATAACTGGTTCATATTTGACCTTGCCACCTCGCTTTATTTTACTTTGTGGGAGCGACCTGTAGCCCAGAGCAATGCCGCGTTTGCCGCCTTCGTGTTAGAGAATATTCTAGCCGGTTATGCGCGTGAATACTCGATTAGAGCCGAGTGGGTTGAGCGGATGCCAATCTGCTTGAAACGCGTGGAGATGGATAATTATGTCGCCATCCTTGCGTACAATCAGGTGACAGTGCAGAGCAGCCTGGAGGCGCTGCCGCCCAAACACCGTGCCTTACTCAGTCGCTACCGCTACAATATTGAACACGATGTGCCTTATATCGAGTCTGCCTATTTTCCATGGGCAGCACTTGAATAAACGAGACGCAGTGACGATGACCCTAACCCTTCGTCCGATCACCGTTGAAAATTGGGCGCAATTTAGGGTTTGTGGAAACTGGTGAGATCGAAGATGGCGAGTCGGTTGCCCAGCTCGACTACCGCCCACTTGATGCCTAAGCACCAAACAAAGTTTCGTTTTCAATCAACTACGCTGGGTTGCCCGTCGTCATGCCAAGCGCCAGTGTCATGACATCATCCAGCGCGGTTGTCCGCCCAGTAAGGCAAGCCGCCTCAAACTGGGCTTCACCGAGGGCGGCGCGAGCAACTGCGACTGTTCGTTCGTGGATGGCCTGTTGCTCAATCGAGCGCACATCCCCACTTGCCTGGCGACAGGCTTCCGCCGCACCCAGCAAGTGGGCCGCATCAAGTGGATGTTCGTTTAGCGCTGCCACCCCAGCCAGACCTTCAAGCCCCGCGGTCGGAGGCTTTGGGGTGCCAATTTGCGCGTAGATTGCCAGGCTTTCCACATAGTAGGTGTGTGCGCGTTCCCAATCGTCCTGGATCAGCGCCAGATTACCAAGCCGACCGAGCACTAACGCAACCATGTGTTGATACCCCAATTCGTGCGCCAGCGCCTCCCGTTGATAGTGAGCAGCTTGTTCATATGATTGCTGGAGTTGCGCCACGACACCTAAATCACTGAATGTCCAGCCGATACCGTGTTTGTCATCTAGGGTGCGGCAGAGTTCTAGCACTTCATGAAAGAGCAGCAAAGCCTGCGCGTAGTTGCCTTGCTCGTATGCAACTACGCCTAACATCGCCTGGGTGTGGGCAATACTGGTGACCATGCCGACTGCTTTGTGCAGGGTGAGACTTTCCTGCAGGAGTTGGCTTGCCCTTTCCGTATCGCCCTGGGAGAGTGCATCAGAGCCTAACTGCATCAGCGCATCAGCAACTCCATAGGGAAAGGCATGTGTGCGTGACAATGCCAGGCGACGTTCATCTAGAATCCTGGCCCGCTGGAAGTCACCTTCTCTGCTGAGAAGGCTAGCAAGCTCACGCGCCACTTCATAGAAATCAATAAATGAACTTGGCTGCAATTCAATGTGCAAATATTCTTCATAGAGCGTGCGTGCGCGAGTCAAATCACCCAAGCAGTCAGCGCCAAAGGCAACGGCATATAAGGCTTTGGCACGTATGGTGCTAGGCGGCGTTCCGCACTGGCGATCCATCTCGCGCAATGCCCATTCAGACCAATGCGCTTCTTTGTGGATGTCGCCATGTTTCCACCAAAACCAACATAACGCCGCGCTCAACTGGGTGACGTGAGCGTAATTAAGGTTGGTGCGCCACCAGTGTAACGCGGCCCGGAAGTTGCTCTGTTCTAGGATGAGGCGCTGATACCACACGTGCTGTTGCGCACTGTACAAGAGGGGGCGCGCCTGTTCAGCCAACTGTAGAAAGTAAGCGGCATGTTGCTCACCCGCCACCGCTTCCTCGCCCTGTTCCGCCAACTTTTCGCGCGCATATTCACGAATCGTCTCCAACATGCGGTAGCGGGTCGTCTCGCCGCGTTGATCGACCACGACCAGGGACTTGTTGACCAGTTGATGCAACAGCTCGAACGTGGGCGAGTGTCTCTGATCTACCACTGTCACTTGTTCCGCCGCCGCGACCGTCCACCCACCGGCAAAGACCGCGAGACAACGGAACAAGCTGGCCTCGGCGGGAC
>JBBRVA010000061.1:0-16487 GCA_038247295.1 Caldilineales bacterium
CTGCAAGGCGTGGATCAGCGACGCCGGATCGATCGCATAGTCATGCACGGTACGCAACATCAGGCGCAAAAATTCCGTGTCACCAGTGATCAGGGCGTGTTGGTAGGCGGGACGGGTGATAAAATCGTACGATAGATCGGCACCGCCGTGCGCCATGGCGGCGATATCGTCGACGGTCAGGTTCAACTCTTGGAAGGTAAAGCCGCCGGCCTTGCGCACCATGCCGGCAATCAGACCGTTGCCTAACACCGCCAGCGGGTGGCCTTCCGACCAAGCTGGACCCTCCGGCCTGGCTTCGACGCCGAGAAAGCCATTCGCATCCAGCCGCAACAGGCGTGCGCCGAGCCCATCCAACGAATGCAGCGCATCGCCGATCACCAACTGGGCGGCGGCAAAAGTGGGGTCTAGCCAGTTCAGCGCCGGTTGGCCTTGCTTAAAATAGTGCAGATAGACCCAGCGCCGGGCCACCCCATCTGCACCCACGATGATATCCGTCGCGCTCCAATCGGTCTCCTTGACGCCCGGTTCATAAAAGATCGTGCGTGACAGCCGGCCAACGATGTAACCTTTGGCCTTGAGCCCATCCACCGTTGCCAGCGACAGATTGATCGCATCTGCTCCAGCCGCGACTTCCGGTAACAGTGGCCAATCTTCCACCCGAATCGCTACCATGTGATAAAGCCCTGGATAGGCTTGATAGCCCAGCTCGGCCAGGCGAAAATCGGCGCCCTTGCCGGTATGGGAAGGAATAATGTCGTCAATCACTACGGCGTTGTGGGCCGCAGCCGTGCGACTCATGGCGATAAATTCAGCTTCCGTGCCAAACGCCGGATCAATCGCCAGACCAATGCGGTCAAAGTTGCCGTCAATCGTCGGTGTGAATTCGCGTCCACGCAAGCCACCCGCCTGTTTGGTCGGCCCCGTATGCACGCCTTGAATGCCAATCGCCGCCAGCGTTTGCCATAACTCCGCATCGCCCAACGTGCGTAAAACCGATTCGCCTGGACGCGTCACAATCGCCGCCGGGTAAGCCGCCAGCCAGACCGATGCCAACGCCGACGCCGCGCGCGGACGCGCCTCCGCATATGGGCGCTGCCACAGTCGACCCTGGCCGACGTACGTTTTCGCCAACTGTTGCGCACTGTGCAGCATCGAATGTTCGACAAGCCAGTTGATGTAGTCAGGATCGGGCGGTCTGTTCATGGTAGATTTCTCCTGCTTTAAGGAGCCAATACTGCGTAATATTCGTCGCGTTCCAGCCAGGCCAGGTCAAAATCGCCGTGCGTGACGGCGATCGGCGCACGCGCAAACGCAGGATCATTAAGATAAATGTACCGTTCATCCATGCCAACGACGACTACAGCATGATCGGTATCTGCGTCCCAATACGGTAGCTCTATGGTTCTTACTGGGACAATGATCGGGCTGCCCTTGAGAAGAAAGGTATGTAGATCAATTAGCCCACCCCGTTGGTACGTAACGCTGACACCCATCCGCACCACTTCACGAATATGGGGAAAAGGTGTGCCCAATCCCTTCTGAATGTTTAGAAGCTTAAACAGGCGCTGGTACTGGACGCTGACACGCCAATAGTTGAGCACCATTGCCGCACATGCGACTAAACATTCACCTGGCTCTGGTTGGTGTAGGTGCCGAACAGGTAGAATAATCGGCGCAAAACGATTTTGTGTGGTCACGCTTAAAGGGTTTCAGGCGTCGGTTTGGGGACTACGTAGCCATTGTCGTCGATCATCAACAAGGGTGCAGCAGGCACATCGGTTGCAAGATATTGAGGTGGAACCTCGCGCACCTTAAAAGGTGGCAGTTTTTCGGCCAACGCTTGAGCGCGACCTATAATGGCAGTTTTTGCTTCACTCACGTTATACATCTCACCTGTCTTCGTATCTACATCTACTTCGCCAACTGTCCCTACCCGTCCTACATGCGGCGCGCTAAAGCGGCAAGGCACGCGCCAGACCGTGCGCGCCCCGACGACCAACGTCGGTGCTTCGGCGCCCATCATCATGCTGACTTCGTTGAGCAGCCAAGTGTCTACTTTGCGTTGCGCCTGTTTGGCCGTAAACGTGATATCGACCGTTTGGCGAATCTCAAACGAACCTTTTTCCGGGATCGTGTATTGGTCGAGAATAATTGTCATGGGGTTAGCTCCGTAAATTGCTACACCGGCTTGATGGGCTTGATTGTAGCATGGATGATCCAGAAGTCAAGCGATTTTTATTCCACACCTGGTACGCCGCCAATTTTCAGCACCATTAAAATTGGCGGCTGCGGTGAGCTTGTCGAACCGCAGCGACAAAGATCAAGGCTAGTACACTTGGGCGGAAATAACCATACTATTCTCCGGTGAATCAGTAGTGAATCAGTAGGACAGTGAGACAGTACAAACACTGTTCTACTGTCCTACTGATTCACTGTCTTACTTACGCCCAAGTGTACTAGCGTTAACTGAATTTGGGGATGTAGTTGGCAACGCCATAATCATGACATTGCCAACTGGAGACCCACTTAAGCTGCGTTTGAATATTGCGGACGGCTCGTTGTTGGATGTATTTCTTTCCGTAAGTGGGCGTTACTCCTATCACTGGGAACGTCGTTTAACTCCAAAAGGCGATCTTTACCGCCACGATAATGCGCCTCACAATCGCTGGCGTTATGTATCCACCTTCCCCAAGCATTTTCATGATGGCAGCGAAAATAATGTGGTGGAAAGCCATATTAACCCGCAGCCAGAATCAGCATTGCGCGAGATGCTCGTGTTTATTAGACAAAAGCTACTCAATGAATCGCGTATGAGCCAAAGGTAGACCCATTATAATTGGTGCATTTTTAGTGGCTACACCCCCAGCCGATTGCGCCTCAACAGCTCCGCCCCGCTCTGCTCTGTACTGACTACATGCCCGGCCAACGGCAAAATGCGTTCGTGGATCGTGTCGATGATCCATTCTTTCTGCGGGAAGAAGGCTTCTTCCAACTCGGCGGGTGGGGCGATCCAGTTGCGCGCGCCGACAACGGCGACGGGACCATCCAGGTGGTAAAAGGCGAGTTGGCTGATGGTGGAGGCCATGGTGTGTAAAAAGGAGCCCCGTTCGCAAGCGTCCGATGCCAGGATAACGCGCCCCGTTTTTTTGACCGATTCGATAATTTTGGCGTAATTGAGGGGGTTGATAAAGCGGGCGTCGATCACTTCGGCGGACAAGTTGTACTTTTGTGCTAGTTCATCGGCGGCTTCCAGCGCCCGATAGAGCGTGGCGCCAAGGGTGACGATGGTCAGGTCCGCGCCGGCGCGCCGCATGGCGGGTTCGCCCAACTCGACTTCGTAATAATCCGTCGGTACGCCGGTTGCGACGAGCGTTTCTGGCTCGGCGTAGAGACGTTGGCTTTCAAAAAAGATGACCGGATCGGTGCCGCGTAGGGCCAGATTCAACATCCCTTTGGCATCGTAGGCAGTGGCGGGAAACATGACCTTGAGACCGGGAATATGCGCGACCAGCGAGGTCCAATCCTGCGAATGTTGCGCACCATATTTGGCGCCCACCGAAACGCGCAGCACCAGCGGCATCGTCAAGACGCCGCCCGACATCGCTTGCCACTTGGCCATCTGGTTAAAGATTTCATCGCCGGCGCGGCCCATAAAATCGCAATACATCAATTCGGCCACGACGCGCCCGCCGGCCAGCGCATAACCGACCGCGGTGCCTACAATCGCTGCTTCGGAAATGGGTGAGTTGAAAAGTCGGTGGTAGGGCAGACACTCGGTGAGCCCGCGGTAGACGCTAAAGGCGCCGCCCCAATCACGGTTCTCTTCGCCATAGGCAATCATGGTTGGATCAACGTAAAACCGGTGGATCATCGCCTCGAAGAGCGCTTCGGCGTAGGTGACACATTTCTGTTTCGGGCGCGGCTGGCCAGCTTCATCCAGACCAAAGCGCGCTTTCTCCAGTGTAGTCTGCAAGCGACTTTGCGTCTTGGGTAAACGCACTTCCGGTTCGCGCGCGGCCAGGCGCTCGGCCACACCATTGGAGAACATCAGCGCACCGATGCTGTCGATCAGCATGTTGACGCGCGGCGAAAGGTCCAAGGAAACGGCCGCTTCCAATATCATCGTCAGCCGCTGTTGGATGTCGGCTCCGATCGCCGCCAGTTGCGCGGCGCTGGCGTGGCTGTTTTGTTGGAGATATTGGGCGTAGGCGATCAATGAATCCTGCTCACGCCAGAGATCGATTTCTGCCTTTTCGCGATAAGCCGACGCATCCGACGGCGAATGGCCAGAGAAGCGATAGGTGACGGTGTCGAGCAAGACGGGGCCACGCCCGGCGGCAAGCACTTTACGTTTGCGCTCTACGGCGTCGGCCACAGCCAGCGGATTGTAGCCATCGATGCGCTCGGCATGCATCGCCTCTGGGTTGACACCCAGCCCCAGCCGCGCCAGCACGCCAAAGCCCATCGTCTCACCCACTGGTTGGCCGCCCATGCCATAAAAATTGTTCATGAAGTTAAACAAAATCGGTGGATTGCCACCAATTTCTGGGTCCCACAGGGTACGAAATTGGTCCATCGCCGCAAAACTCATCGCTTCCCACACCGGGCCGCAACCGGCAGCGGCGTCGCCAATGTTGGCGATCACAATCCCCGGCTGGCGGTTGACCCGTTTGAAGAGGGCGGCGCCAGTGGCAATGTCCGCCGATCCACCAACAATGGCGTTGTTGGGCATGATGCCAAAGGGCGGAAAGAAGGCGTGCATCGAGCCGCCCATGCCCTGGTTGAAGCCGGTCGCGCGGCCAAAGATCTCGGCCAGCGTGCCGTAGAGCACGTAGTTGATCGCTAAATCCTGCTCATCATCCGCTTCCAGCCGTTCTACCACACGCAAGGCCGCGCCGCCCAGGTAACTTTCCATCGTCTGCATCAGCTCGTAGCTGCCCAATTTGGCGATGGCAGAAAAGCTCTTGGCCAAAATCTCGCCGTGGCTGCGATGGGAGCCAAAGATAAAGTCGTCTGGCGTCAGGTGGTAGGCTTGACCCACAGCGGCCGCTTCCTGGCCGATCGAAAGGTGGGCCGGGCCTTTGTGCTGGTAGGCAATGCCTTGATAGACCCCCTCGCGCTTGATCTGGTCGAGCATCGTCTCGAAGGCACGGATAAAGAGCATGTCGCGGTAGATGCGCACCAGGTTGGCCGCACCATATTTCTGTGTTTCGGCTGCGGCATTGGGCACATAGGCATTAAGGGGAATGGTGGGCGCAGTGAGCACGTCCGTGCGGCGCATCTCTGCCGGATCGATCAGAATCGCTTTGGTCATACGGGTGATTACCTATTTATATAAGACATAACGAGCAGATAAGTTGAACGACATCGATCAGAATTTTGAACAAACGGCAAAGATTTTACCGCAAAGTACGCAAAGCGTTTTTGCTTTTCCTTTGCGTACTTTGCGGTAAAAATCATTTTTAGTTTTGGCTTGTCCCCATTCATCGGCCGCAACGCTTATGTTTGCGACCAGTAGTCGAAAACCAATACCTGCGCCAGATGCGGCCGGAGCAGCGCGCCAAAAGCCTTGTGCGCTGGATGGGGCAGATAGACAGCACGATCATCCTCACTCCCAAAGGTAACGAAAAAGCAGTGGCTATAGCCGGCGCTCAGGTTTTCCACGCTAACATCGGTGCCCCATTCAAAGTCGCGGATCGCCTCGATCTGGCCTGGTAGCGCGGCAAAGGCGCGCTCGATTTCCCCAATCTGCTCGGGCGTAGCAATCGGTTTGAAAGCAAATAAGACAACATGGCGCAAAACTTTGGTTGATAAATTTTTACTCATGGCATGTTTCCTGTTTTGTGAAAAGTGGAAAGAAGGTAGGATGACAGGATGACAGGATGACATAGCGTGTCCCTGTGTCATCTTGTCATCCCTTCATCCTGTCATCTCGGCAAGCTTGACCCAACGCTCTTCAGCCGAGGAGCGCATCGCCGCCTCCATCACGGCCTGAATGTGCAGCCCATCGGCCAATGAGGGCGCGGCGGGCCGGTCTTCCGCAATCGCTTTGAGAAACTGATATTGACATTCGGCGTGGCTGCGTTCAAAGCCGGGTGCCATCGTCCAGTCCGGTGATTTTGCGCCCGGATAGCGCCCGACCGCCTCGATCTTGCGAAAGCCACGCATCCCGCCCAACGGGGAATCAGCGTCGCGCACGTCGTAGACTTCTAACCAGGCTGGATCAGCCAGATTGAAGCGGATCGCACCCTTGTCGCCAAAGATCTCCACGGGCAGATCATTGGTGAAGCCGGTGCCCATGCGCGACGTCTCGATCAGGCCAAGCGTGCCATCCGCCATGCGCACATGCAGCAGGGCGATATCGTCCACATCGACCGGGGCTGTCTCGCTCGCACCGGCCGCCACGGGCCGCGCCTTGATCAGGGTGTCCACAGTGGCTTGGACGGCGCTATAATCGCCGAGCAGATAATAGATCAGATCCAGAATGTGCGAACCCAAATCAAAGAGCGCACCGCCGCCGGAGACATCTTTGCGCAAGCGCCAAGCGAGTGGTTTGTCGGCGGCGATATAGCTGGAGCGGTAGTAGCGCCCGCGAAACGAGAAGATGTTGCCCAGGAAGCCGCGCTCGATTAATTGGCGGGCGCGGGCTACGGCCGGAAAGAAGCGCAGATTGAAAGTCATCTGCGTCTTGACGCCCGCCTGCGCCGCCGCATTCACCATACGCTGCCCCTCGGCTACCGTCATCGCCAGCGGTTTTTCGCAGTAGATATGTTTGCCTGCCTGCGCCGCCGCGATCACAATCTCCGCATGCGCATGGTTGGGGGTGGTCACATCTACCACATCGATATCCCCGCGCGCCAATAATTCACGATAATCGGCTGTCCAAAATTCACAGCCGATCTCTTGCGCTGCCTTTTGCGCGCTGGCGGCGCGCGTGGTTGCCACCCCCACAATCTTGACCGTGGCGGCGGGCAGCCCGTAATAGAATGGAATCGCCCGATAGGCCAAGGCATGGACGCGCCCAATCCCGCCGTAGCCGATCAGGCCGATACTGATGGGTTTCATCTGTGAACCTCCCTGTACATTGACGATTGACGATTTTTGATTTACGAAGCTATTTCGCTGACAAGGCTACTTCGTAAATCGTCAATCAAAAATCGTAAATTAGCTGTACTACTTCAACTTGCCATCGGCGGTGCGGTACAAATCGCTTGCTTCGTCCATCACTTTGCGCAGCTTCTTGACGGCGGCTTCGATCTCGCCGGTGCCGGGTTGCAATTTGCCGTTGGGGCCTTTGAGCAGCGGCGACGAGACTTCGGCCACCGTCATGCCCACCTTGATGAAGTCGGCGACGTTGCCGGCATTCAGCCCGCCATCTTCCATCAATTCGATGCGATCTTCCATGCCGCCAGCGACGATCATGTCGTGCAGCTTGCGCATGGTGGGATACATGATGTCGTCCATCGTGTGTGGGCTCTTGCCGGCTACCGGTTTGACCCAGAACGGGGCGCGGCATTCGTATTCGATGATGTCGATATAGGGGTGAATATATTGCTCAAAGGCAATCGTGGGCACGCCTTGCCAGGCCCACACGCCCACTTTGAGTTCCAGTTTCTCTTTGATATAAGTGATATTCTGGAAGATCGTCTCCTGGGTGGTCTCAAGTGGCAGGCTGATCAAACTGACGCCTAAATCTTTTAGTTGGTTGAAGGTGTCAAAGTTGGGGCGCACCATTTGCAGTTGGGCTTCGATTTCCAGACTGCTGCTTTTGCGCGTGCCTTCGATAATGTCGAAGCCACCGCGCGGCATGCCAAAGTCCATGTACTTGCCATCGCGCACTTCGATGTGCAGCCAATCGACGCCAGCGGCTTCCAGATCCTTCACCTGCGCGCCCAGCACTGCATAATCGGCCCAAAAAAGACCGGCGGCAATTTTGCACTTCTGGCTAACTTTTCCAATTGTGTCGTTCATTTGAATTTTCCTTGTTAATTTTTGAATAAAAAAACTGTAATACTACAACAGATTCAGAAAGCAACGGATTTGTCACGACATGTGCGGGTCGTGTGCAACATAAATAGCTAATTTTGTTATGTTCAGAAAACCGTTATGACCGGTGGCATATAGTAAGGGCAGAACCGTCGCTATTTTGACGATAGCGCAAATCCTTTGTTTTCTGAATCCGTTGTAGTTTTTACCCACCTTTACATCTCAATAATTACCTTCATCGCCTGCTGCGTGCGCATCAAATCCACGCCGTGCGCCAGTTGATCCAGCGGCAGCCGGTGTGTGATCAGCACGGAAGGCTGAATGCGCCGGCTTTCCAACAGTTGAATCGTTTGCACAAACGGCAGCAGACCAACAAACGCGCCGTGGATAGTCAAGTCGTGGCGCGTGATCGTGTACTGGTTGACGGTGGGATTGTCCAACGGGCGCAGGCCGAAAAGGACGATTTGTCCACCGCGCCGTGCGGCCTTGGCCGCCGTATCCAGTTGATTGCCCACCGCATCGATTACTAAATCCGCCCCCAGATTTGTGATTTCACGCACGCGGGCGATCAGATCTTCCTGGGCCACATTAATCATGGCGTCAACGCCGATTTCCTGGGCAAATTCCAGCCGGTACTTTGCGACATCGGCGACGATAATTTTACCGGCGCCCAGCGTGCGGTACAGCAAGGCAAAGAGCAACCCCATTGGCCCGGCGCCGATGATCAGCACATTGTCGCCGGCCTGGATCGGCGCGCGTTTGGCGGCGCCGACAACACACGAGAGCGGCTCGAAGAAGACATCGTCATCGCGTGGCACTTCGTCGCCAATTTTAAAGAGCCCGCGGGCGGGTAGGCGCACATAGGGCGCAAACGCGCCATCGAGCGTGGTGCCAATCGTCTGGTAGTTGCTGCATTGATTGTCCAGCCCGCGCCGGCAGTAGGCGCATTGACCACACGCGAGACGTGGCGCGATCACCACGCGGTCGCCCGGCTGCATAGCGGTCACGCGGGCACCGACGGTCTCGACAATCCCAATCCCTTCATGGCCAATCGTGATGCCAGGCGTCGCCTTGTGGGCCGGCGGAGTCGCGAGGATGTTTAGATCGGTGCCGCAAATGCCACAGGCGGCAATTTTAACCACCACGTCATCCGGCTGCTGGGGTTGTGGACGCGGTCGCGCCATATATTCTAAAACGCCGTTGCCTTGAAAAATGGGGACCTGCATCGTGGGTATCCTATTCAGTGTAAGTTGTCTGCTGGTGTAAGTGAAGCAGTGCGCTGGCTGTTTGATCGTCGGTACAGAGCACATTCAGAATGCCAGTGCGCAGCGCGCCGAAAATGGCCTGGACTTTGGCCTCGCCCATCGCCACCGCCATCGTTAATGGCAATTGTTTGAGCTCGGCCAGGCGAATGCCGATCACGCGTTCGGTATAGGGTGATGGATGGGGCGTGCCGTCTAGCCGGTAAAATTGCCCTGCCATCTCACCGACAGCGCCCGTAGCCACCAATGCGGCCAACGCTTCTACGTTGAGGAAACCGGCATTGACAAAACCAGATGCGGCTGGATCCAGATTGCCGATGCCCAGCAGCGCAATGTCGGCGGTGCGCGCTGCCTGTAGCGTGCGTTGGATATCGCGTTGCTGGCGCAAAATGGCGGCGGCCTCGGCGCTGTCGGCCATCAGCGGCGATGATAAATAGAGCACCGCGCCGCCCAATTTATGCGCCAACTGGCGGGCCAGCGCGGCACTGTCCAATTCTTGCAAGGCAAAGGGCAAACTGCCCATCGCCTGGGCCACATTTACTTGCGCACGAAACCCAGGCCGGATCGCATGGATTACCTCGTAGGTGGAACGACCCAGGCAGACGGTCATTGTCATGCCGTCCTTGAGCGTTTGCTCCAGGTAACGCGCACCCAATTGCCCCAATCGATGCAAGGCGTGTAGACGATTTTGAGCGCCGGCTGTCAACACTAAGGCTTTGGATAGACCGAATGTTTCTTGCAGGGTGCGTTCCAGGCCGGCATCGCGTTCCAGCGGCCAGTTGATCGTAAATTGCACGATCTGTTCTTCACGTGCCTGTTTGAGCAGGCGTTGAATCTTGACGCGCGAAAGCCCGAGTTGCGTGGCAATCTCGTCTTGCGTCAACTCCTCTTCGTAATAAAGAGAAGCAATCTGGGCTAAGAGTTCAGATGGGTCGTTCATTGGCATGCAGAGTATCTAGCGCATGTGCAATTGTTCAAGAAATGTACAATTGCACATAAGTCTACTGCACTGAGGGACGCTTGTCAAAAGGGCGGCGTGCTGTTTCAATTTGAATGTACTGTTTTAATTTGTCCATATCAATCTAACCACCATCGGTAAATGGTCAGATTCCCCATAGACCGAACTCGTCCAACTGCGCACCGCACTAAATTCCTCATTAAAAAAGATCATGTCAATGCGAAATAGTCGGGGTAGGAAACTGACCCTGCGAATATCGGCGGCATGGGTAGGATAACTGAAGCCGAAACCCCAGCCCGCAGCCCGGTACGCATCGGTTAAGTAGGTGGTCATGGTGGTGTAAACGTCGCTTTGTGGCGTGCTGTTAAAGTCACCGGCAATCAGCACCGGACCGGCCCTATTTTGTACATCTTGCACCAGCTTTTGTGTCAGATCCAGGCGTGTCTGATAACCGGTGGCAATCTTGTTGCGCACGACAGCCCCGTGGCCCAAGTCGTACAACACATCGCCAAAGCTTAAATGGAGGTTGTAAAAAGTAAAAGGTTTCTGTGTCGCTGGCGTGGGATAGACTGTCGCGATTTGGACGCGCAGGGCAGAATCGGCAAACGCACTACTATCCACCATCGTCAGCGGGAAGCGACTAAAAATGCCCAAACCATAGTGATAGGGCGTGATATCGAGTAGATGATAGGGGTAGTGGTCGCCAACCTTTGCCAAGATCAACTCGGCCATGGGTGGTGTGAGCTCTTGGAGGGCTACGATATCGGGCCAGCCATTGGCCGCAATCACATCGATCGTTGCTTGGGAGCGACTGCCGGCCCAAATATTGAAGGAGAGCACGGTAAGCGAAGGATCGTTAGCTGCGTGGGCAGTTGTGCGCACGGGCGCAAAGAATGGACCATATAAGGCAAGAAAAAGGATGATCGGCGCTAGCAATGGCCCATATAGTAATGGGGTGTAGCGTCGGGCACTTATGGTTAGCAATGCCAAGGGCAGTAAGAGTAAAAGTGGCGCAAAGAGCCAAGGGGCAATCGCATTGAGCAGACCCAACCACCAGATGCGATCTCCGTAAAGTAGATGCAGGATGTACCAACCAACAACAAATCCACTGTAAGACCAAATCGTGCCAATCCAGGCGCGTTTACGTTTTATTTTTATGGGATGATGCAAAACTATGATCAAACCTCCGCGTGTATAGTCGGTGGCATCACTTTGCCACCCTATCGGATCGGCACCAATGTGGCGAGTACTGGCAAATGGTCAGATTCCCCATGCGTGGCGCTCACTGTGCTCGCCACGGCACGAAAATCTGCCGTGGCGAAGATCATATCGATGCGCACCAGGCGAGCTGGTGTTGGTACACTCATCGTCCAACGATTCGCATAAGCAGGAAAGGTATGGCCAAAGCCAAAGCCTGCCGCACGATGCGCATCGTGCAACAATGGTGTTAGCGTCGCATAAACGTCGCTCTGATCTGTACTATTAAAATCGCCGGCCACGATCACAGGACCGCCACGCATCTGAATGTCCTTGACTAAAGTCTGCGCAAAGCTGAGCCGATCTGCATAACCCTTCGCCGCAATTTTGCCCATTGCCAGCCACTGCCGTCGAAAGGTCAAGACATTCGTGCTGTGCGGATGTACATTGTAAAAGGTAAAGTGGGTTTTGTCTGTGTGAACGTTGACAATCTGAATTTCGCTGGCTAGATCAAATAGTTGCGTTGGTTTGATTGCTTGTAAAGGGAAACGGCTCAATACCCCCATGCCGCGATGGTCGGACCGCGCGTCCAACACCCGATATGGGTATTGGTCACCCACCAGCTTGATAATTATATTGGCCATGTAGGGCGTTAATTCCTGCAAGGCAACGATGTCGGGCCAATCGTTGTCAATAATAACCTGGGCGGTTCTCTCGTGTACGCTGTAGTTGTATAAGTTAAATGACATCACGCGTAACGTCTCATCGTTGGCCGCTTGAGCACGGGCGACGGATGGTATAAACAGCCCACCATAGAGCACTAAAAAGAGGAGAACGGGGGCAAGTAGAGGCAGCCAACTGCGTAGATGTCGATCCAAAAAGGCGAGTGAGAGAAAGATGGGCAGCGGGACAAACAGCCAGGGTACAAACGCATTGATCAGCGCCAACCACCAGATGCTATCGCCATACAGCCAATGCAACACAAACCAGCCCAGCAGTAAACTACTATAAAGCCAAAGGCTGCCTAACGTAACCCCGCGGATAAAACGGACAAACAAATCCATGATCGGCTCAATTTGTGGCGTAGGCGGCGGCGACTTCGGCAATTGATTCATAGATCTCGGTCGGCTGGTAAGGAAAGCGCTCGACCGCTGCGCGTACCGTGACGCCGCTTAGCACCAAGATTGTGTTCATGCCACTGCTGACACCGGCCACAATGTCGGTGTCCATCCGGTCACCAATCATCACCGTTTCTTCAGAATGGACGCCCAAATGGTTCAACGCCAGCCGCATCATCAGCGGATTGGGCTTGCCGACGAAAAGCGGCGTCACCCCCGTCGCTTTTTCGATCAGCGCGGCCATCGCGCCACAGGCTGGCACCATACCCGCATCCGACGGCCCGGACGGATCCGGGTTGGTGGCAATAAAGCGCGCCCCGTTGCTGATCAGGCGAATAGCATGCGTGATCTGCTGAATATTATAGCCGTGAGTTTCACCCAAAACCACATAATCTGGATCATGATCGGTCATAATGTAGCCGATGCTATGAATGGCCTCGGTTAAGCCACTTTCCCCAATCACAAAGGCTTTGCCGTGTGGCTTTTGTACACTCAAAAAATCGGCGGTTGCCATGGCGGAGGTGAAAATCCGTTCGCTGGGAATATTCAACCCGATCGTTTGTAGGCGATGGGCCAGATCGCGCGGGGTGTAGAGTGGATTGTTAGTGAGCACCAGGTGTGGAATCTGGCGCTGATTTAGCCAATCGATGAAGGTCGTCGCGCCTGGAATTACTGTGCGCCCGCGGACAAGTACACCATCCATATCCATCAGAAAATTTTGCGGGGTTTTCATGCTATCTCCTTTTGTCGTCTTTGTTGGATCTGATCGAGCTTGGTGTACAAAGGGGTGAGCGCTTGATAGGTGGCCAGAAAAAGCGGAACTAGTTCATCATACATGGCTACATTAGCCGCTTGGGGCATCACAATTTCTACCACTTGCGCCCGTTGCGCCGCAATCGACCAATCAAACAGGCCAACGCCGACGCCGCCGGCGACGGCTGCTCCCCAACTGGTGGCTTCACCCGTTAGCGCTAAGCCATGGATGGGTAACCCAAAACAATCGGCCAAAATCTGACGCCAAAGTGGACTCTTGCTGCCGCCGCCGATCAGGCGGATGGCGTTGATGCCAGACACCTGGGCGCGCAATGTGTCCAGAATCAAGCGCAAATTCAACGCCACCCCTTCTAGAACGGCGCGTGCCATTTCCCCCTTTTGGTGCGACATCGCCAGCCCAATCCAAGCACCGCGGGCCGCTGGGTTCCAATGCGGACTCCGCTCACCCAGCAGATAGGGCAGAAAGAGTAACCCATTACCAACAGGCGCCGCGGCCGCGGCTGCGTCGAGATCAATCACGCCATCGGCTAGCTGTTGCCAGGCCCAATCGCGCGCACCACCGGCTGCCTGCATTGTCCCCATCGGACAGTAGCGTTCGGGGTGTAAATGGTGAAAGGTAAAGGTGCGCTGCTCCGGGTCCAACACCGGCTGCGCGCTGCTAATGCTAATCCACGCCGAAGAGCCGATGTAGCAATAGGCGGCGCCCGGTTCGACAACGCCCGCCCCTACACCTGCGCACGCGCCGTCACCGCCGCCAATTACCACCGGTGTGCCGGCTGCTAAACCGGTGGCCTGGGCTGCTGTCGCCGAGACATAACCGACGATGTCGGTCGACTTATGCAGGGCCGGCAGACAGTCGATTGCCAGATCAAGCGCCTGCAATAGGGCCTCATTCCACGTTCGGCGCGTCAGATCAAACAGCAAGGTGCCCGACGCGTCCGAATAATCGGTGACAAATGCCCCAGTCAGGCGCTGCACCACATAATCCTTGGGCATCAAAAAATAAGCTGCCTGACGGAAAATATCTGGCTGATGGTTGCGCAACCACAGGATTTTGGGCGCCGTGTAGGCGGGGCTAATCCGATGGCCGCTGCGTTGATAAATCTGGCTGGCATCATAGGCTGCGGCGATTGCTTCTGCCTCGCGTTGGGCGCGTTGATCGGCCCAAATGATACACGAGCGCAGTGGCGCACCCGACCGATCAACCGGCACGCAACCCATCATCTGGCCGCTAAAACTAACGCCAGCGATCGCCTGGGGATCCGTGCCCGTTTCTGACAGTAGCTGAGCGGTGGTACGGCAAATGGCATCCCACCAATCAGCCGGGTTCTGCTCGGCCCAATTAGGCTGCGGGTAATGGGTTGGATAGGCGGCAAAGGCGCTGCCTAACAACGCGCCATCGCCATCAAATAGATTCGCCTTGTTACCGGTTGTGCCTAAATCATGGGCCAGAATCAAACGTTTATCAACCACAGGTCTGCTCCTTCAATGGCGTTGCGATAGCCTTGGCTAGTGTAACATCGCTGAAGGAGAGTGCCAAAATGGCTGACAGGAAGTGCGTGAAGTTGGTCTTTTTACTAAAAAGTAGATGAAATAACGGATTGATGATTCGAAGTTGAGATGATATTATCTAGACAAACGTCGCGCTTGGTTGATAGCTTTGCCCTTATTTTGAATAAATGAAAACACCTGCGATGGCGTGAGATAAAAGATCGCCAGAAGGAGAAGGATCATGTTCCAGCAATGGCAGCATAAAATCTATCGTCGCACCAGTCGGTTCGCACTAGTTTTGCTCGTATTGATGACCGGCAGTTGTATTCGTCCCCCAGCGGCTACTGTAGATAGTTTTGCCGCGTTTGATGCGCAAGTTTCGACGACTTGGTTTGAACTGCAATTACAATTAGTGGAGGAGACGCCTGGCTTTTCGCCACCGGTGGCTTCACGCGCGTTTGGCTACACGGGCGTAGCGCTTTATGAGGCAATTGTACCTGGTATGACCGGTTATCAATCGTTGGCCGGCCAACTGAACGAACTGCCTGTGCTGCCCGCTATCGACCCAGCCCTCGAGTATGATTGGCCCACCGTTGCTAATGCGGCGTTGGCTGAGATTACGCGTCAATTCTTTGCCACCGCCTCTCCAGAAAATTTGCAAGCTGTTACTGCGCTGGAGAAATATTGGGTGGATCAGTATCAGCCGGCGTTGACCCAAGCTGTGCTGACCCGCTCGATTTTGCAGGGCCGCTTGGTTGCGGCCGCCATCTATGCCTGGTCGCGCACCGATGGCATCGCTAATGACAAAATAGCCTATACATCGCCCAGCGGCGATGGTTTGTGGTTGCCCACGCCGCCTAAAAACCTGCCTGCATTGTTGCCGCGCTGGGGTGATCATCGGCCCTTTGTACGCGCCGAGGCTGCTTGTCCTGCCGCACCGCCCCCAGCCTACTCGACAGAGCCTACTTCAATTTTTTATACCGAGGCCCGCGAAGTATACGACGCAGGCGTCAATCTCACGCCTGAACAGCGCGCTATCGCACTCTTTTGGGCGGATAATGCTGGCGAAACTGTGACCCCACCGGGCCACTCGATTTCGATCCTGACCCAGGTTTTGCGCCACAAACAGGCATCGTTGGGCGAGGCCGCTGTCGCCTATGCCAAAGTGGGTATGGCGATTGCCGACGCATTTATCACCTGTTGGCAGACCAAGTATGAATATAATTTGTTGCGGCCCATCACTTATATTCAAACTGTGATCGATCCAAACTGGATGCCGGAACTACCAACACCGCCTTTCCCTGAATATACATCTGGTCATTCGGTGCAATCGGCAGCTACGGCTGCTGTGCTCACCGATCTTTTTGGCGACAACTACGCCTTCACCGATCACACGCATGACGGCCACGGCATGCCGCCGCGTTCTTTTCGTTCATTCTGGGACGCGGCCGAAGAGGCCGCGATCTCACGTTTGTACGGTGGCATCCACTATCGCGCGGCGATTGAAGAGGGGATAGTACAGGGCAAATGCGTCGGTGCCCGCGTCAATGCCCTCAAGTTTATGCAGTGAAGAGGTGAAGGGATGACAAGATGACAAGATGACATTGGGACTCCCAATGTCATCTTTTCATCTTGTCATCCTTTCATCTTGTCATCCTTTCATCTTGTCATCCTTTCATCTTGTCATCCTTTCATCTTGTC
>JBBRVA010000062.1:0-16483 GCA_038247295.1 Caldilineales bacterium
ATCAGCTTGGCCTGGTTGATAGCGACTACGCCGCTGCTGGCGCTTGGATTAACACTCACCGCGCTGACCGGCGTGCTTCTGCTCGTGCGTTGGCCCTGGCTGATCTGGCTGGGCATTGGCGCGCTCTTGCCGGTGACCAGTGGCATCAAATTCGGTGCGGCCAGCCTCACCGATCTGGCCCTCGCAGCGGCGATTGCGCTCTGGTTTATAGATGGCGTGCGGCGGCGCACGTTGAGACTGCGCGGGTCGTGGGTTGTCACGGTGCTGCTTATCTATATAACTTCACTTTATTTGTCACTCCTTAACGCCGTTAATTTGGGCGAAGCAGCCGCTGAAGTGGTAAAATGGATTGAATTTGCGCTTGTCTGCCTGATTGTACGCACTATGATTAGTGCAAAGCAGGCACGTTGGCTGGTGGCAGCACTTCTGCTTGGTGCTATAGGGCAGGGGATTCTAGGCCTTTACCAATTTATTTATCGCATCGGGCCAGACTGGTTTATTATTTTAGGGCGCTTTATGCGCGCTAGCGGCAGTTTCGGCCAGCCCAACCCGTATGGTGGTTATCTGGGGTTGTCTTTGCCAGTCGCCGTCAGTTTGGCCTTATGGGCCTGGCATAGCCTGCTGGATCAAGGTGGTAACCGCCGCAACCGTCTGCTTTGGGCACTTTTTTATACGGGAGCAACCGTCCTGACGGCGGGCGGGCTACTGGCCAGTTGGAGCCGAGGGGGTTGGTTGGGTGCGGTGGTAGGCGTTGGCCTGGTGATTGTGTTGCGGAGCCGGCAAGCGGCGATTGTCAGCGGGGTCGTGTTGCTAGGCTTATTGTGCGCCTTACTGCTCGGCAGCTTTCGACCCGATATGATTCCGGCGCCACTGGCCGACCGCGTCAGTGATCTACCCGCTTATTTTGGGCTTACCGATGTGATTAATCAGCCTGTAACGGATGAAAACTTTGCCGTTGTCGAACGGGTGGCACATTGGGTGGCCGCAGTACGGATGTGGGAAAGTGCGCCTTGGCTGGGCGTCGGTCCCGGCAACTATGCAACGGTTTATCCAGATGTGCGCCTGCTGCGTTGGCGAGAACCGCTCGGTCATGCCCACAATATCTATTTGAATGTGCTGGGTGAAGGCGGCTTGGTCGGTCTAAGTGCCTTTCTGCTGCTCTGGAGTGTCATTACAATGTGGGCTTGGCGCCGTTGGCGTTGGGCTGTCCAGCAAGGGGCGGGCTGGCATGCAGCGCTCGCAGTCGGTGTGCTCGGTGTGATTGGCCATTTGAGTATTCACAATTTTTTTGATAATTTATTCGTACAAGGAACCTATTTGCATGTAGCCCTGTGGCTAGCAGTTTTATCGATTAATTCCGTGCCACTTAATTTACACTCATCAGCCGAAAGCGTACAAACATAACATGTTACCCAACAGCAAAATATCGGTTTGCGCACTTCTCACAGATGAGCCTTGATTTGTGCTCATCAGCCGAAAGTATACAAATACGGCATTCTGCTCAATATCAAAACATCGGTTTGCGCACTTCTCACAGATGATCTCTGATTTTAATGACCCACTCAAACCCAAAACGGAGTAGACTTTTGAACCTTGTACAGACCCAATTCCCAGCGCACAGTGCGCGCCGTAAAGAAGCAAAACGCTTCGCCAAATTTGCGACGGTCGGCGCGGCCGGGTTTATTACCCATTTCACCTTGCTCAATCTCCTGATTCAGTTGGCACGCTTTCCGCATGCCTTCGCTAATCCTTTTGGCTTTGCGGCCGCGGTGTTACAGAATTTCACCCTCAACCGACGCTGGACTTACCCAGAAAGTCGCAGCCACAACGCATTAGGACAATTGGCGCGTTTTGTACTCGTCAGTGTGGTTGGGTTGGGCATCAACCAAATGATCTTTTTGACGGTCCACAATTGGTTGGAGCCAACTTGGGTTTCACTGATGGGCGAGCAAAAGCTGGGTGATTTGATCAGCTATAATTTTGCACTATTGGTCGCGGTGGGGATGGTGATGATCTGGAATTTTGGGGTCAACCGCCTTTGGACCTACCGGGGAATTTGAGCCGTTGCCCACATCTCGATCGATGCGCGTGGCAATCGATTATACACCTGCCATTCGCCAGCAGGCCGGGATTGGCCGGATTATTCGCGGGCAGGTCCAAAGCCTGATTGAGCAGAACCCTGGCTATGATTTGTGTCTCTTTGTCGCCGGCTCGGTTACAGAGGCCGATCGCCGGCAAGCCCCCCTCCCGCTACATGCTACACTATTGAGCGAGCGGACGATGGTCCGCCTGTGGCATCGTCTCAATCTACCATTGCCACGCGTCGAGTGGTTTACTGGGGGACCACTCGATCTCTTCCATGCCACCGATTTCGTGCTGGCGCCTAGCACGGCGCGCCGCAAACTCGTCACAGTCCACGATCTAGCCTTTCTCTTCTATCCAGAAGCCGCCATGCCTAGCTTGCAGCGCTATCTAAACGTTGTCGTCCCCCGCAGCGTTCACCGTGCCGACCATATTGTAGCCGATAGCTACCACACAGCCCGCGATCTACAGGAACAGTGGACGATTGACGCAGACAAGATCACAGTAGTACACGGCGCGGTTGATCACGCCCGGTTTCGCCCGATCACGGATGGCAAGGCCCTAACGGCGGTGCGTGAACGCTATCAAATTGGGACGACCCCTTTCATTCTTGGTCTGAGTAGCCTACAACCACGCAAAAATTTTATCCGCCTGATCGAAGCCTTTGCCTTGGCCCGCCAGGAATCCGCGCTGCCCCACCGATTGGTGATTGGCGGCAGCAAAGGTTGGCTCTACGATGCCATTTTCGCCAAGGTTCAGGCGCTTGGGTTAACTGAAAGTGTGCTCTTCCCCGGTTTTATCGCTGATAGCAATCTACCCGCGTTGTACAGCGCCGCCGATTTGTTTGCCTACCCATCACTATACGAAGGATTCGGATTACCAGTACTTGAGGCCCAAGCCTGTGGAACACCGGTCCTTACGGCAGACAATTCCAGCTTGCCCGAAGCCGGTGGCGTGGCCGCGCTTTATGTCCAGGCAGAAGATGTGACCAGCATCGCAGCGGGTCTGCTCAGGTTGGCGCAGGATGGCGATCTCCGCCAACAATTGCGTAGCGCCGGTTTTGCCCATAGTGCGCAATTCACATGGCAACGCAGCGCCGAACAATTGCTGGGTGCATATGCGAAAGTGTTGAGGTAATATGATTGGGTGATTAGGTGATTGTGAATTACTACTCATCCAATCACCTAATCACCCAATTAAAAGGAAAGAACAGGATCCCATGCGCGAAGTTACGCAACCATCAGCCCCGCGTACAATCTCTGAAACAGCGCTGACGTTGACCCAATTTATGCAGCCGGAGCATTCCAACAGTTTGGGCAATGTGCATGGTGGCGTCATCTTGAAGTTGTGCGACGAGTGTGGCGGGATCATTGCTAGCCGTCATGCACGGCGGCCGGCCGTGACGGTAACGGTCGATAGTGTCACCTTCCACCAGCCCGTGCTGCTAGGCCGATTGGTCTTTGTCCACGGGCGCATTACCTGGGTAGGACGCACCAGCATCGAAGTCGAACTCCGTGTCGAGGCCGAAAACTTATTAACAGGTGAGGTTACCCATACGAACAGTGCCTATTTCGTCTATGTTGCGCTGGACAGTGAGCGGCGGCCAACCCCAGTACCGGATTTACGGCTAGAGACAGACGAAGAGCGCCTGCGCTTTGCCGCCGGTAAGCAGCGCCAGGCCGCGCGTCTGGCCCGGCGGTAGATGTGATAGTAGCGGGGGGGGATTCGCACGCAAAGGCGCAGAGGGCGCAAAGAAAAACAATTATGGGACAGTGGTTGGGGCCACGCTGGCTCATCCCGCTCGGCGGCTTGCTGGCGCTGATTGGCTATTTTGGTCCGTGGGTTAATCATCGCGCCGCCGGGTTGGTTGTCACGGGATTGGATCTGGGCGAATATGTCAAGTTTTTGCCAGCCGTACGTGGTGGACAACTGATGCTTTGGCGCGAAGGGTTTTATTTGCCATTAGTAGCGGTGAGTCTGGCCTTTAGCCTCTATGCCTTCCGCAAGCCATTGCGTTACCCGTGGCCAATACGCGCCCTACTGCTCGCGTTGGCGATGGTAGCGGCGCTCAATCTCTTGCCGCCGGCCTGGACACCCGCCCTGTTGACCACGCCCGAATTTCAAATGCAGACAGCCGCGCTGGTAATTTGTTTGCTCGCCGCTGGATTTAGTCCATTCCTAGCCTTGATGCCGCAGCCACTTCCCAAAATCATCGTGATTGGCCTAAGCATCGGCGCGCTCTGGTTTCCGATAAGCGGTTTTCTACGCGTACTGCCCTTGATCAGTGCGCTCTACAACCATCCGTTGCAGCCAGGTTGGGGAATGTTTGGCTTGGGGTTGGGTTTGATCATCCTAATCGGGGCCACACTTCAATCGGGTTTGGACCAAGGTCACTGAAAAGCACCAACTGTCCACGAATTTCACGAAGACACACAAAGGTCAGCTTTTGCTTCATGAAATTCGTGGATCATTTAAATTTTGGAAAAATCTAAGGCCAATATTTCTGCTGGAGCACTTATGCACCTAGCCACCATAAACGATTTACGTCGCCCCCTGCTAGCCGAAATCGAATCGATCGCCCAGCAAGGCTTCGAGCAACTCGATCTCCTGATGGCGGCCCCCGGCGCGACACTGGAAAACACCGATTGGTCGGCTGTGCAGGCAACTCTGGCCAGCAACAATCTAAAAGTGATTTGCCAAGCCCCCGCGTATTTGCCCATTGACAATCCATCACCACCTGTGCGCCAGGCTGCGTTAGATGAGCTGCGCCGTTGTGTCGATGTCGCGCAGATCTTGGGCGCGCGCGTCTGTACAACGCGCTTTCTCGGCTGGCCGGCCCACTTATCTGAGGCGGCTGGCTACGAATATTATCGCCAGCTTTATACAGTTTTGATCCGCCACGGCGAGGAACGGGGCGTCCAGGTGGCACTAGAAAATAGCGTGCAGAATAGCCATCAATTGAAATATTTTCGCGAAATTTTCCATCGCTTGCCGGCCCTAAAGTTAGTCTACAATATTGGCCACGGCAATATTCAGACGGCGCAAAGCCTGACGCGTGACTATCTCTTTGCATTGGCCGACCGCCTCGTCCACGTCCGCCTGAGCGACAACAGTGGGCAAGGTAATGAGCGACTGCCTTTTGGCGCACCGGCCAGTGGCGGCATTGATCTAGCACGCGAGTTGCGCACGCTGCGTAATTTCAATTACGACAGTGGGCTGACAATTGAGGTTGCAGGTGATCGGCGTTGGGTGTTGGCCAGCGCGCAACTCGTACGCGAGGCATGGCCAGAGGCAGGGTAGAAGAACAGAGACGTGAAGGAGTAGGTGAGGCAGTATGCGCTCTTTTGCCCCTACTCCCTCACACCCTGGCTCCATTACCCCACAATTTACGGATTGTTCGTCGTCACTGTCTTCGTGGCCGGTTGCGTTGCCGCCACCGCGGGCGGCTCGTCCTCACCAGTCGTGACTCCGGCGGGCAAAGCAGGGCAAGCAGCCGGATCTTGCTGGTTCGTCGCCGCCATCGCTGGCGCATCCCAGACGCCGTTGACAACGGCACGCACATGGTTAGGGTTAGCAATGCGCAGCACCGCGGCCCCTTGTGCCGTTGTAAAATTCTGTAAATCACTCAGGGTTAAGCCACCAGCACGTACGTTCCCTGGCTCCAGATCGATGCCAAAGCGCGCCAGGCCCACCATATCCAACAAGCTTAAATCGGTGGAGACGGTGGTTTGGAAAGCACTCCACAGCTCAGGAATTCTCGTTATCAGATTGGCATTCATGGCCTGGTCGCGCAGCGCCCAGAGAAATTGGCGTTGGCGACGGGCACGCCCAATGTCGCTTTCGCGCAAGCGCAAACGCACAAACCAAAAGGCCGAATTCCCATCGAGATGTACATCGCCAGCGGGCAGGGTAAAGTAGTCCCAAGCTTGGGTGTTATTATTGAACACTGGCTCGTAAAAAGGACAGTCGAGATGAATGGTCACGCCACCTACGGCATCGACAAGCGAGATAAAGCCATCCATCTGCATGCGCACCCAGTGATTCGTGGCGATGCCCAAAGTTTGGCTCAGCACTTGTGAAACCAGGGCCGGGCCACCACCATTGGGGGACCGTTGCTCGCCCAGGTAATCGACTTGGTTGATGCGGCCCCACCCATAGTTGGGAATCTGTACAAAGAGGTCGCGCGGGATGCTGAGCAAGGCAGCGTGGCCCTGTGCCCGGTCGATGCCGAGGACCATTACGGTATCTGTGCGCCAGTTAGCCGAGTCCGGTCGCCGATCCGTACCCAGGATCAGATAATTTTCGGTGTTGACCCAGCGTGAAGCGGGTCCTACAGCCGGTTCTTCTGGGAAGGCCGTTGCAGTTGGCAGAGGCGTTGGCGCGACAGTGGCGGTGGGCACTGGGGTTGCTTTGGCAGGCGGCGCAGCGACATGGGGAGAAATGGGCGGTGCTGGCGCCCCTTCCTCGGTGGCCGCCGGCTTGGGTGTGGCTGTACCAGCAGCCTGAACAGCGCTTGGTTGTACCGTAACCGCCGCGATGGCGGCTGGTTGCGTGATGAGACCAAAAATAAGTAATAACAATAATAAAGCAGAATAGCGCTGAATGCGTGTACGACTCATTGATACCTTCTCCTACAAACCATTAAGAATTGCGCTCATCCCCGAAAGTGCGACAACCAAGCTTTGCTAACCGGCAAAACCTTTGCTTGTCCACATTTCAGATGAGTCTAAGAATTTCTCACTGCGACCAGATAGGCAAATAAATCCGCACTGGCCGGGTAATACCAAGTATGATTAGACCAAAATTCGTCTAGATTAGATTGTCCACGCCGCGCATAACAGAGTGCTTGATGGACCATTTCCAATTTATCGGCATCACGCACCACGCGCGCTTCTGGGCTGGAGCCAGCAGCATAATCGGCCCAAAGTTGTTGGTACTGTTCGGCATTGGGCAACCCGCTTAACAAATGGGTTAACGCCTTGGCTTCGGCGTTATGTTTTACCGTGCGCCCCAACAGATCGGCGCTGCGCTTGGGCAAATCAGTCAAGATGCTTTCAGCCAGATCATGGACAAGCGCGGTGCTGATCACGCGCTCTAGCAATAATGGATCCGTCAGACCCTGGTTTGCCCAGTCTTGGTTGATCGTTTCGGCCAGTTGCAACGCCAACAGAGCCACCGCAAACGAATGCTCGGCCACCGATTCAACCGGGTTGACGCCTGCCAACAGCCAGCCAGTGCGCGGCAATAATTTCAGGTGATTCACTTGTTCGAGCAGAGAAAACAGGGAGTTAGGTGTGGTCATTCGTTTATTTAATTCGCTCAACATCCATTCGATTGAGCGTGTAGTAGTAATTGGTAAGTGGTAATTAGTGAGTGGAGAGTGAGTTGCACTTACCAATTATTACTTACCACTTACCATTCTAATCAACCAGCACCTTGCGCAGCAGACCAAGCGCCTGATTGCCAATCCGCTGCAAAGTGTACTCGTCCTGACCGCCAAAAGGACAATGGCTGGTAATAACTTCGGCCGGACCGGCTAAAGCCAGCCACGTTTCACCGCTGCGTTTGCCATAGACACCTTCATCAGCCTCGGCGGTGCCCAACAAGACAAGCGCATACGTAGCGCCGCTCTGCGGCAAAAGCGCCTGAGCGACCTCGGTGGCCAGTGCCGCGGTGTAAACGGTTGCCGTGTTCGGGGGTAGAAGCGGGGCCAGCGCGGTTGGCAATGAATCGCGACCGATCACCAAACTCATCACAAGCGGATCGAAATCGGGGACGGCGCTAGAGATGCGCTTCGCCAGCACGCCCTGTGTGTTGGTTTCGAGTAAGGCGAGCGTTGCACCATCTGTTTGCCAGGGACGAATGACCACGGTTTCGTAGCTTTCACCCGGCGTAGTGCTATAAATCGTGTGGCCAATGCGGGCACGCACTTCGGCTTCCAGTTGATCAAGCATGGCTTCCGCTGCTTCAGCGCTTTCGGCGCGTGCCGTAATGCGCACGTCCACTTGGCCGGTGTGCGCCGCCAGCCCAATCGTAGGATTGACACCGTGCATCAATTCGCCCAGGGTGCTGTCGATCAAGCTCTCGCCGATGCCCATCGTGCGCATCACCCGACGGCGGATAATGCCCGTGTTGCCGGCGCGCACACGCAGATAAGGCAAGATCGTATCGGTCATCATCTGCTTCATCTCGCGCGGTACACCGGGCATGGCGATAACAGTTGAATGCTCGGTTTCAACGATAAAGCCCGGCGCCGTCCCCACAGAATTCTCAACCAGGATGGCGCCTTGGGGAAAATAGACCTGAATCTTATTATTCTCGGTCATCTGAACGCCAAAGCGGTCGAAGCGCGCCTGCAGGGTCTGCAGTGCGCCTTCGTGCAAGAAGAGCGACCGTCCTGTGGCGTTGGCAATTGCCTGGCGCGTCACATCATCCACGGTGGGGCCGAGACCGCCAGAGACTAGAATTACATCGCTACGGCTCATGCCTAATTCTAATACCGTGCGGATGCGGGCTTCATTGTCACCAACGGTGGTTTTGAAGTAGAGATTAATCCCCGCTTCGCGCAATTGTTGGGCGATCCAAGTAGCGTTGGTATCGACGATTTCGCCCAACAGGATTTCGGTGCCGGTCGTAACGATTTCGGCCTTGAGACCAGAGGATGGTGTAGACATAGAGTTTAGATATTCGTGATTGAATGGTGGGAAGTAGGTGATTGCGAGATTAGAGAGTGGAGATTCAATACCTAATCTCCACTCTCTAATCTCCACTCTCTAATCTCCAATGGATTGTTATACCATCAGGCTAATTTGGGCGCGCAACGATTTGATGCGGTCGGCAATTTCCTGGCGGTTGCTTTGGCGCATTTGACCTTCCAACTCTTTGAGCGTTTCGACAAATTCACGGTTGAGCAGATTGCGATGCTCTTGAAGCAGTTGATTGAGCGCAGCCTTGTCCGGCGCAGTCAGGAGTTGGTTGAGCAATTGCATTTGGGGCGGCATGCTTTCTTGGACCACCGCCATTGCCTGTTCGTAGACCTTTTGTAAACGCCGAGCAGCGGCCAGCGAGTTGTTGCGCTGGGCAGCCTGGATATTGGCGGCCAAAACGCCCAGAAAGTTTTCATCGATGTACTCGGCAAACTCGCGCAGCTTGGCTTCGGGGTCGGTCGCCTGCAGCACTTCTTGCAAAATCTGCTGCACCTGTTGCGCCACTGCTTGTCGGCTTTGGGTCTGCTGCTCTTGCATGCTGGTCATTAATTGACGCAATTCCTCTAAGCGCGCGCGTTCTTCTGGATCAGTGCTGCTCTCGATCTGCTGCGACACCAACATCAAGAATTGGTAGTCGAGCATTGGGGCCACCGACGCCAGCAAGCCGCCGACAATTTCGCGGCCTTCTTCCTCGCGCCAAGCTTCCAAAATTTTGGCCAGCAATTCCTCACGCGTTGTCTTGGCGTTCAAGGTGCCCAGAATCGCGCGCACTTTATCTTGGAGTTGCTTGATCTGTTGGCCGGCTGGTGTGCTCTCCAGCAATTGGGCGCGCAGACGTAACAGGCTATCGGCGCCTTGTTGACCTTGATTGGTTGCCATCATCAATAAGCGGTCAAGCAGGGCAAAGAAATCACGGTCGATCAAATCGGCGCTGCGCTGCAAAACTAATTCAACCGCCTTGCGGTCATCCGCCAACCCGGCCAAACGCTGCAAAAGTTCACTCTGATTGCGTTGGCGGCGCATCATCTCGGGCGTAATCCCTTCAAATTCCCACATTTGCTCCATAAAGCGCTGCCAGTCGTGGAATTGTTTGGGCTGAAGCATATAGCCCTTGCGCGCTTCGGTGGGCAGTTTGCGCATAAGGGTTTGGGTTAGATCACCAATCGCCTTCTGCTGCTGCATTTCTCCCCTGCCTGCCTGCGCCTGCCCGGGGACAAAGACCCCCAGAAATTGGTGTGCCGGTTCATGCACCAGCAAAAGCGTACCCAAAGGGCCGCCGACACCGCATGAAGGACAGGCAGCCACATTAACCTGACCACTGAGCAGAGGTCCCTTCAATTCGGGGTTGACACCCAGGTCGATGATATTGAAAACGGGCACGACATACGTGTGGCCACATTTAGGGCAACGAATCTGCGCACCGGTGGGCGGAAAAAGCAGATCAATTTTGGGCTGGTCAGAGGCGCGTTCATCCGCCACGGCAGCCGTTTCAGGAGCAGCGGGCGGTGGCGCAACTGCCGCAGCGGCTGTAGGTTCGGGCGCCGGGGCCTCTGGCGCTGGTTCTACTGTTTTTTCGCGCCGGCGCGAAAAGCCCTTGGGCAGTTCAATGCCACTGCCTTCATTGCCACCACCAGCAGCTGGTTTTCTATCCTGCCCAGGTAATAAAATTCCACTCATTTTATTTTCTCACAATTCTAACGGTCATGGACCGTAATCGATTCTATTAAGCCTAAAATATATCTGTTCATTGTAGCGCAAAAGTGCCTTGCCCCCAAAGCAACAAGATCGTAAGCAAACGATTAGAGAATAGCGGGGCATCTCCGCCAAAAACCCGGAACGCATCCACAATAAGGCAATGTGCGGTAAGACACGATTTTCTGTGCATAGGCAAACTATTCGATTCAGGTTTCAAGGAGTATAATTTTATTATCATCCTTACTCGCTGTTAACAATGCCCAAAGCTATGTGTCTGTAGCGTGCTGAAGTCCGATTAGTTTGACAAGGAGGATTGTATGGCTAGAACTATCAAAACCTGTACGGATCGCGAATTGCCCGTCAATAAGTTGATCGAGGCCATGGGAAAGGCGGTGGAAGAAAATCCTGCCAACGCACCCTCGATTTCAACACGCAGTTTGTTGCCAGGTGTCATGCCGCCATCACCGCTCGCATTGGCCGCAGTGACAGGCAAATTGTGGCAACCAGGGCGAACTTTGCGCGTGCGTTTTCTAGATGGCGACCCCACGGTCCAGCAGAAATTGCAGCCATATGCCCACCTATGGAGCCAGTACGCCAACATCAAGTTTGTCTTTGGTACGGATCCGGACGCCGAAATTCGCATCTCCTTTGCCCAGCCTGGCTCCTGGTCCTACCTTGGCACCGATGCGTTGAGCATTGCAAAAAACGAGCCAACGATGAACTTTGGCTGGCTAAAGAAATCAACCGCCAATGATGAATATTCGCGCGTGGTAACTCACGAATTTGGTCATGCGCTAGCCTGCATCCACGAGCACCAGAATCCGGTTGCTGACATTCCCTGGGATAAGCCCAAGGTGTACCAGTATTATCAGGGGCCGCCCAACAATTGGAGCAAAGCGCAAGTCGATGTCAATTTGTTTGATCGCTACAGCGCGGAGATTACACAATTCTCGGCATTTGACCCAGCATCGATTATGCTCTATCCAATCCCCAACGATTTCACGATTGGCGACTTCGAGGTTGGTTGGAATGGTGCGTTATCGGCCACGGACAAACAGTTTGTCGGCACACTCTATCCTTTTGCGCCCAAGTTGGAAAACGAACTGACGATTGGCGCGCCATCGATGGCAGCATCGATTGGGGCGTTTGGTGAAATTGATACCTATAACTTTGTGGTCAAGCAGGCGGGCAAGATTCGTGCCGAGACAGAAGGCAGCATCGACACAGTTATGAGTTTGTTTGGCCCCAACGACAATACCAAATTCATCGCCCAAGATGATGACAGTGGCGGACGCTTGCAGGCACGTATCGTGACTACGCTCAAACCGGGCGTATACACACTGCGCATTCGTCATTTTAGCAATAAAAAGACGGGCAGCTACAAGATTGGCATCTATACAGCTTGAATCTAGTCAGTGAAGTAAGCTAAGCGGTTCAACCGGATCTCATGTGGTGGAGCCAGATAAGCTAGATTTTACGGGATTTCTGCTAGGTGTTGTATAAACAATATGCCGAATGCAACACCTAGCAGATTTTACATTCCCACCAAAACGCAAAGTTATGTAAACCATCCCCAAGAATGAACAAAATCAAAATCGTATATGAATCAACGGAAACCCCTGAGATTTTCGAGATCGTTCGTGCCGAATACGTAGATGGTTACCGGATTCATTTATGGTTCAATACGGGCAAAGAGCATATCGTCGATTTCAGATCTTTCTTACTGCATGTTCAAAATCCGACATTAAAACAGTATCTTGCGTTAGACAAATTTAGACAATTCACAATAATGCATGGCAATTTAGATTGGAATGACTACGAGATGTCTTTTCCGATCGCGGACTTGTACGACGCCAAAATCCTCAAGTGGGCAGCAGAAACACAGTATCAGCCCGCTTAGATTCCAGAGCGTGCAACATCAGCAACCTAGTTCATGTCGCGCAACGTGCCGGGCACTTCACGTCGCTGCGGGTCGGGCGCACTAAGTTTATGCTCGCTTATGCGGCAAGTACCCGGCACGTTAAACCTAATTTTCGGTTATCCCATGCCATCAAAAAAAGCGATCACCGCTAAAAAACGCAACGCTATGCCCAAAATCTGCATTGATCGTACCTTGCCGGGCAAAAGCCCATTGGATATTGCGCGCCACGGCGAAAGCGCCCGGGCGGCTGTCCTCGCGGCTAAGTTATGGACACCAAGCGGACGCACATTGCGCATCCGCTTTTTAGATGGCGACCCCAAAGTGCAAGCCAAAGTCGCTCGTTTTGCCCAGGACTGGACCAAATATGCCAACCTCAAGTTTGCCTTTGGCGACGATCCAGCAGCCGAGATTCGTATCTCTTTTTTACAACCCGGCTCTTGGTCCTTCATTGGCACTGATGCCTTGGACCCCTCGATTCCAGCCGACCAGCCAACGATGAATTTGGGCTGGTTGAAAAAATCGACCCCCAACGATGAAGTGAAGCGCGTGGTGCTACATGAATTCGGTCACGCCCTGGGGTTGGTCCACGAACACCAAAATCCGGTTAACACGATCCCGTGGAACAAAGACGCGGTCTACGATTTCTATCAAGGTCCACCCAATTATTGGTCGCCAGACGCAGTGGAGATCAACCTCTTTCAGGTGTATGACAAGGCAGAGACCAAGTTCTCGGTCTTCGATCCACTTTCCATTATGCTCTATCCCATTCCCCAGCAGTTAACCCTTGGCGGTTTCGAGATCGGTTGGAACAACACACTTTCCGACCTCGACAAGCAGTATATGCGTGAATGGTATCCATAGACGGTAGTCGGTAGTAGGCGGCGAACAGGGTCTATCATCTACCGTTATTCAACCAGCGGTAGCTAAGAATAGTGAGCAGCAAACTGCCACTCAATACGGTATAAAGTACCGGCAGACCGATGACGCGGCTGATCGGAAAAGCAAAGAGTGGTCCGAGGGCGGATCCAATATCCCCGGCGGTGGCAAAGAGGCCAATGAACAAATTGGGGCGATCTGCGTGCAAGGCCGCGCCGCTGGCCGATGCGGAAAGCACTGTGGTCATGCCGGAGTCACACACAAAGACGAGCAGTAAACAGAGCACGGCCAAAGTTAAGGGTAATTGTACGAGCCCCAGTACAGCACTAAACGAGATACAAATTAATAGGGCCATCATGTTCGCCTGCCCGATCTGATCAGACAGGTAACCGATGGTCGGGGCAATGAGCATATCACTGAGCCAGCGCACGCCTTGTAACAAGCCGGTTGTGCCAGCAATCCCAAAGCCTAACAAGACAGGTGTGTCTAAGTTCGGCACAAGCCGGGCCAAAAAGAGCGAGGTGGTGGAAATAATCACGCTACCAGCCAACAATTGGAGCGCGGTAATTACCGTTAACCAGCGTCTTTCAGGCGTATTGAGCACACTGAGCCAAGTGCGGAGCTTACTGACAATTCCGCTGACTGCTGGTCCACTGGTAACCGGTGGCGGTGCATGAAGGGCGGCCGGCCAGCGAATACTCAAAGCCACGGGTAAGGCCAATACTGTCACACCGACCATGACGGCGATCGTTGTCCCATAGCCGTACCAATCGTACAGCCAACCGCCCAGCAACACACTGCCGGCGCTGCCCAGGCGCACGACGCCCCACAGTAAACCGGTCAAACGCCCCTTGATCGCTAGTGCACCAGTCCACACGGCCTGGTAGCCACCTTGGCGCAACCCAGACCAGGCAATACCCCACAGTAGCCGAGCGGCCAGAAACGTAGCAAACCCCCAGCCCGCGCCGTAAACCATCGTAGAGATAAGGCCCAGCACACAAACGACCACAAAAAGGTGGCGTGGTCCATATTTTTCAAAAAGCGCGCCCATCGGCGCATTGGATGCAAGGCGCACCAGCCGATTGGCGCTAAGCAGAACGCCAACCTGTGCTAACGAGAGACCTAGCCCCGGTGCGGCCAGGGGCAAGATGCTGTAGAGTAATGAATCGCCAACAATACAGAGACCAATGGTTGCGCCCGCCGTCGCGACCAGGCGCGCGGGCGACCACGACTTTTCAACAATTCGATCAGGCAAAGAACACCTTCGATCCTCCTTATTTGGATGCCATGAAAACGAAAAATGGGTCGATGTAGATGTGCTTACCACCTACTGATTGTCGGCCATCTCTTCATGGTCCCCGTCTTCATGGGCCTCGTTTTCATGGTCATCATCTTCTTCATCAACCGCTTTGTCGTCATCGGTGGCGCCACCAATGACAACAATGTATTCGCCCTTGAGCACAACACCTTGCACGGCAGCGAGCAGTGAGGAAAGCGTGCCGCGGTCGACTTTTTCATACAGTTTAGTCAGGTCGTTGGCCAGCGCGGCAGGCCGATCGCCATAGACGGTCAGGGCATCGGCTAGAAAGGCGGCCAGGCGAAAAGGACTTTCGTAGAAGATCAGTGTGTGCGGTGACGCTTTATCCACCGCCAGAAAGCGTTGACGCGGTCCGCCTTTGCGCGGGGGAAAGCCGCGAAAAGTGAAGCTATGGATCGGCAACCCAGAAAGCACTACGGCCATAATTAGACCAGTAGGGCCAGGAATCATCGTCACTTCGACGCCCTCTTGGGCGGCACGGCGCACCAGGGTAAAGCCGGGATCGGAAATGCCCGGTGTGCCGGCGTCGGTGACAATCGCCACCGATTGTCCCTGCTGCAAGAGCGAAAAGATGCGGCCACCGGCGCGCGCTTCGTTGTGCTCGTGAAAAGGGATCTGTGGCTTCTGGATATCGAAGTGTTTGAGCAGACGTCCGGTCTTACGAGTGTCTTCGCTAGCGATATAATCCACCGTGCGCAGAGTTTCCAATGCACGCAGGGTAATGTCGCCAAGGTTGCCGATGGGTGTGGCTACGAGATAGAGCATAGTTGATTTACGATTTTTGATTGACGATTTACGATTTTGATGTTTAGTCGATTATGAAGCGGGACACTGCATTTATGTAACGATTCAGCCTACTACAACGAATTTTTCTTGGTGTAACCAACCATCCGTTCCTATCTAAATCCGTTGTAGTAATCGAGCCTGAATCGTTACCATTTTAGGCGGTGAGTGTACCCTTAGTGCTGGGCACGTCTTGGCGGCGCGGATCGACTGCGGTGGCGGCATCCAGGGCGCGGGCCAGGGCTTTGAAGAGCGCCTCCACTTTATGATGGTCGTTGCGTCCATAAAAAACTTTGGCGTGCAAGTTCATGCGCGCTTGGATTGCCAACGTTTCAAAGAGGTGAAAGATCAAGTCGGTGCCCAATTGTCCCAGGCGTGGCGTAGTAAAGTCGGCCTCAAAGACACAGTAGGCACGTCCGCCCAGGTCAACGGCGACCAGTGCCAACGCTTCATCCATTGGCACATAACTATGCGCCGTGCGCACAATGCCGCGGCGGTCGCCCAGGGCTTGATCAAGCGCCTTACCCAGGCAAATCATTGTATCCTCGGCCGTATGGTGCTCATCAATCTCTAAATCACCCTTGGCCTCCACGGTGAGATCAAAAAGGCCATGCCCGGCGAAGAGGGTCAACATATGGTCGAGAAAACCAATACCGGTGTTGATTTGGACCTGGCCACGGCCGTCCAGATTGAGATGTAGCTTGATCTGTGTCTCTTTGGTGCTGCGTTCAATTTGTGCCTGGCGCATAAACGTTTCCTTATGGCGTGGTGAATAAGACCGCGTATTCGGCGGGCAGTGCGCCGGAAGCTTGCACCGGCACGACAGCGCCGCCTTCCGCATAATAGACTTTGATAATTAAGGTGTACCGTGACTCGGCAACCTGCAAACCAATTTGATCGAGAAACGCGTGCTCAGCATTGGTTAGTTGGCCTGGGATGCGGTCAACCTGGGTCACCAAATGGCCGCTGCTGTCCAGCGCCTGGATCGAGAAGCGCAGATCAGGTGACGGTTGACTCGCCCACACCAGGCGCACAAGTTGTTGCCCTGCTGCCTGCCCTGGCTGAACCGTATAGGTTAGCGCGGCCAGATTCTCCCCAAAA
>JBBRVA010000063.1:0-16472 GCA_038247295.1 Caldilineales bacterium
TCAGCGCCGTCCATAGCGCCATTTTCACCCCAGGCCGGGTCCGGGCTCACGTTTTCCGTGTCCAGATAGGTCTCGATCAGGCGGCCCCAGACGGCGACGTTATTTTCGAAACGGGCCAGCGTCAGCCGCGCACCGGGAATCGTGCGGCCTTCGGCGGTTAGCAGACGGACGGCGACCGCACCGGTCCCCTCCAACGGCTGTAGCCAAAGATAAGGATTGACACTATGCTGATAGGTATTGGCGCCCAAACGCATCTCGACATGTAGATGGGGCCCAATCGCGATACCTGTCATCCCTACCTGGCCGACCACATCTTCTGGTCGTACAATTTGGCCTACGGCTACATTGACCTGGCTTAGATGCCCATAAAGCAGATAGACATCCAACCGGCCACCGGCCACCGGCAGCCGCCGGTCCAGGCGGATCACGACCGTGTTGCCATAGAAATTATTGTAGGGGCCAATCAAAATCGTGTCGTCTGGCCCGGCGTGGATTACTTCGCCATCCACGCCAGACAGGACAGGTGTGCCAAAGGGATTGGCAATATCAACCCCGTGATGGGGGCGGTAGCTGTTGCCAGCGGTCGATCCAAATTGATAACTAGGCGCAGCAAGTTGGTTAGCAATCGACGGGGCAAAGGGGCGGGCCACCCAAAAATGATCATTGCCACTGGCGGGTGGAGTAAAGGTAGACCAAAGTCGGCCTGGCTTTACATTGACCGGTGCTGGCGTGGGCGAGACGCGTGGCGCTGGTGTGGCCGTGGGCGGTGGCAAGGTGGGTAAAGCAAAGCCAGCATCGGCCAAGATCTGTACTTGGGGCAGCTCAGAGACGGGTACGACAGGCTCTTCGGTGGGTGTTGCCGTTGGCACCAAAACCAGATCAACCTCGGCTACCGGCGCGGCTTCCGATGCAGGAACGACCGGATCCACCAATATGGCCGTTGTTGTAGTCATCAACGTCAACTCGTCGCTGACAATTCTTGATCCATCTGGGGCCGATCCGGCTGGCGCTACCTCGTTACTCGGCGGATTGGGCTCAGGTGCGCCCGACAATGTGACAATTGAGGGCAACGCACCTTCGGCCAGCGGAGTGGTTTGTGCGCCGGGCAAGTTCGCCGGATCAAGAATTGCCAGCGTATCGGCACCGGCAACGGTGGGTGTTGTTATCGCCGCCAGCCGATTAAGCGAGGTGGTGGCATCTGGTGGCGTGGGCCATGACCACCACATGATAAAGGCAATCGCCCCCAAAAAGCCCAAGCGTGTCGTCATGGGGAGGATGTTGCGTGGCGGATGCGTCTGCTTCGACGCATCTGCACCCTGTGTTACAATGCCAAGACGCTGTAGAACCCGGTGCAAAGCCGGCTGCAGAAGTGTAGGAAGATTAAAAGAGCGCATGAAGGTGCCAAACAATTGAACGAAATCGAATCCATCGAGCTTGAGCCGACGCTACAACCAGCTAACCCTGTAGAACAAGGGGCCGACGTGCGTCGTATCCACTTTGATCTCTTTACCCTATTTCCAGCCATGTTCGCCGGACCATTCGGTGAGAGCATCATTCATCGTGCGCAGGAAAAACGCTTGATCTCCATTGCGTTGCACAACATTCGCGACTATACGACAGATCGCCATCACGTTTGTGATGGCACACCCTACGGCGGCGGTGGCGGCATGATCATGAAGCCGGAGCCCATCTTTCGCGCCGTCGAAACTGTCTTGACCCAGCCGCCTGGCTGGACATTACCAGCAGAAGACATTTATGTGAACCTGCCGGCCTGGGATCCGCAAGCACCAGCGGCTCTCCCCCCCGCCACACCAATTATCTTATTAACGCCGCAAGGCCGGCTTTTCAATCAGGCCGTCGCCGCCGAACTGAGCGCTTACCCGCGGCTGGCGCTGATCTGTGGGCGCTACGAGGGCGTGGATGAGCGGGTGCGCAACCAACTTGCCACCGATGAAATTAGCATCGGCGATTATGTGCTCAGCGGCGGGGAATTAGCCGCGATGGTGATTGTTGACGCCGTGACACGCCTGTTGCCGGGGGCACTGGGCTTTGAACTTAGCGCGCACCAGGATAGTCACTCGCCTGGTTTAGGAGGCCTACTGGAAGGCCCGCACTATACTCGTCCCCAAACTTTCCGCGGGGAAGAAACCCCACCAGTACTACTCAGTGGTCATCATGCGCAGGTGGCGCAATGGCGACATGAACAGGCCCTGTTGCGCACGCTCTCGCAGCGCCCCGAGTTTTTGCGCACTTTGCCCTTGAGCAAAAAGGAGCTACTCTTTCTGCAAAGACAGGGTTGGTCACCTTCGGATCAACCGTAAACTATTCAGTGAATGCATTATAGGCGGCTTTATTTGGATAGCCAAATCACTGCGAATCTGGGACATTGTTTTGTTGCGCCTCAGATCCTGTTGGCACAACCGCGTGTAATCTCCTATCTCTAATCTCCAGTATTAGAGATTAGATTACCTTTAACCGTTTAATCGCTACAAGCCCTTTTACCCAGGTTGCAGCGACTTCAATCGCCCGCGGTTGACATAGAGCCATGTGAGGGTATAATGTTCGTATGAAATTGGACCGAATTTTGTCACGCTGGTGGTTGGTATTTCCGTTATTGATTGTGATTGGTTTGGCTTGGCGTTTTGGACCAGAGCTTTTGCGTTTTGTGCGCGATGAGCAAGCAATCGAAGCCTTTGTGATTCGGCTCGGCTGGTTGGGGCCATTGGCATTCGTTCTGTTCAATATCTTGCAGATTGTCATCGCGCCGATCCCAGGTTATGTGGTGCACGCCACCGCAGGTTTGCTGTATGGGCCACTGTGGGGCGGCGTTTGGGGGTCATTCGGTGTGTTAGGGGGGGCCATGGCGGCAATGTGGCTGGCACGCCGTTTTGGCCGGCCACTGGTTGAGCGCCTGGTTGGCAAAACGCGCTGGGACTTCTGGGAGAAGTTCATTCATAGTGATCAGACACTGGTCTGGTTTGTGTTGCTGTTGTCCCCTTTTGGTGATCTGCCCTATTTTCTCGCAGGGCTGGCGCGCGTCACCTTTGGCAAGATTGCTCTGCTTACGCTGCTGCTGCGTGTACCATCGGTCTTCGTTATAACCGCAATTGGATCCGGGACACTCTGGTTATCCTGGTGGCAGATCACTTCGCTGGTCGCCCTGGTCATTTGCTTGGGGCTTGTCTTCTGGCGCTATCAGCAACCGCTGTTGCGCTGGCTTGATCGCCAGGTGCAACCAAAGCTTTGACCGCCAATTTTGTTTAATTTTGATTTTGAATTGACGGTGACTGGATCAAAACAGCCGCTTTGGGCACCGTGATAATTTGGGCACCGTGATAATTTTGGTACCGTGTTCACTTGTCATCCGTCAATCTAAAATCGTAAACGTAAAGGAATTACTTATGACTGACACGACAACACCTACGCTATCCGAGCGCATCGATGCCGATCTAAAACAGGCCATGCGCGATCGCAAAGAAGTGGATAAGATGGCTTTACGCGCGCTAAAGACGGCGCTGACCATGGCGCGCACGGCCACGGCTAACCATGATCTAACCGAGGCAGAAGTGCAGACAGTGATCCAAAAAGAGGCTAAACGGCGCCGTGACACAGCCGCCGAATACGAGCGCCTGGGTGCGCCCGATAAAGCCGCCGCCGAGTTGGCTGAATTGCCAATTTTAGAACGCTATCTGCCCCGTCAATTGAGCGAAGCCGAGGTGGAAGTAATTGTGCGCGAGGTTATCGCTGAAAAGGGCGCAACATCGATAAAAGAGATGGGCAGTGTCATGTCTGGCGTGATGGCGCGTGTTACTGGCGTTTCCGATGGTAAAGTCGTCAACGCGATCGTGCGGCGGTTGCTGAGTTAGAAGGACTGGTTTCGACCAGAATAGAGATGGCTCTTACACCCAAACCGCAAGCGAATCTCTGGTTCAACCGCATACTCGTCGCCACGATGCTCATGTCTGTCATCATGTTGCTGATTGGCTTGTTGGCTTGGCAAGCACCGTTAGATGGCCAGATTCGGCTTGCCGTGGGCCAAATCGCGCCCAATGATATTGTGTCGCCCAGCGAGATCCGCTATGAGAGCCAGATTGCGACCGAGTCGGCGCGTCAGCGTGCTGTGCAGGCCGTCCCCGATCAATATGATAGCACCGAAGGCCGGGTACGCCGCCAACAAGTGAACCGAATCCGCGAAATTCTAGAATTTATCAGCTTGGTGCGTAGCGACGCATTTGCCGCGCCCGAACAAAAGATTGAACACTTATCGGCGATTACCGATCTGGGCTTATCTCCAGAAAGTGCCGACCAAATTCGCACCTTGGCACCACTTGACTGGAATGCGGTGATGGTCGAAGCGCCACAAGCGTTGGATCGCGTTATGCGTGAAGAAATTCGTGAAAGCGCTCTAGCAGCCGCCCAACGTCGCGTTCCTTCTCTCATTAGCGCCGATCTAAGCGAAGAGGCCGGTAGTGTGACGGCGACGTTGCTGCGGGCGTTGCTGCGGGCCAACAGCCTTTTTAACCAGGTGCGCACAGATGAGCTACGCAACGCAGCGTATAACGAGGCGCCGATCCAATACAATACCTTGCAACGGGGCGAAACCATCATTCGCACGGGTGAGCGGGTAACGGCCGAAGATGTAGAGGCACTGGCCCAGGTGGGGTTGCTGCAAAAGGCGTGGGATTGGTGGGTGGTAGTGCGCGCAACAGCATTGGCGGCCGCGCTGCTTGTCGTCGTAATTGGGGCGCTTTACCGTCTACGCCCCAGCACGCTACAAAATTATCATGAGTTGGCCTTGCTGCTTGTCATCACTGTAATTTGGCTACTGGCCGCCAAATTTATGATTGTGCAAGACGAGTGGTTGCCTTATCTCTATCCACTGGCCGCCATGGGCATGTTGATTACGGTACTAATCGATCTGCGCGTGACGCTGATTTGGACAGTGGCTTTTGCGCTCATTATCCACTATATGGGCAGTGATGAGCCGGCCTTGGTAGCCTACGTCTGTATTGGAACACTCACTGGTTCATTTGTGTTGGGACGCGCCGAAGGCTTAACGGCGTTCCTATGGGCTGGTTTGGCAGTTGTGGCGAGCAATCTGCTGAGTTTTATCGCCTTTCGGCCGGCGTTTGCCGAATGGCTGATGCCCGGCATGATGCGACAGCTTGCACAGGCATTCTTGCTGATCGGGCTCAACGGTGGGCTATCGGCCAGTGTCGCGTTGTTGGGCTATTTCATGTTGGGCAATTTATTTAATATTACCACCAGCCTCCAATTGACCGAATTGAGCCGGCCCACGCATCCCCTCTTGCGCCAATTGTTGCTCAAAGCTTCCGGCACCTACCATCACACCATCCTTGTGAGCAATCTGGCCGAACGCGCCGCCGCGACGATTGGCGCCGATGCTTACCTGGCGCGTGTCGGGGCTTATTACCATGACATCGGCAAAACGCTGCGCCCCTACTTTTTTACCGAAAATATTGCCGAAGGGGCTTCACCGCACGAAAAGCTGGACCCATTGACCAGCGCCCAGATTATCATCAGCCATGTCAGCGATGGTATCGATCTGGCGCAGAAATATCGCTTGCCCGAGCGCATCCAAGACTTTATTCGCGAACATCACGGCCGCACCCTGGCCCAATATTTTTACAAGCAGGCGCAGCGCGAAGCCGATGATGGCGAAGTTGTCAACGAGGCAGATTTTCGCTATCCTGGCCCCAGCCCGCGCAGCAAAGAGACAGCGATTCTCATGTTGGCGGATACTTGCGAGGCAGCCGTGCGCGCCATTCGTCCTGCTTCGCGCGAAGAATTGGCTAGCCTGGTCCACCGCCTGATCGATGAGCGCGTGGCCGAAGGTGAATTGAACGAAAGCAACCTAACCTTTAAGGATTTGCAGTCCATCAAGGACATCTTCCTGCATGTGTTGCAAGGCGTCCATCACCCGCGCGTCGCCTACCCAGAATCGATCAAACAGTTGCGCCAGAGTGACGTGCAGGCCGCCCCGGCCACCCCTGCGCCGCCGGCACCAGAACAAGTGCCCGTTCCTCCGCTCGAGGAGAGGACCCCGGTGGGGTCAGTGGCGCCTGGTGGCGTCGAAGAGTCAGTCAGCATGTTTACGATCCAGCCGTTGGACCACACCGCCCGCTTACTATAAGCATATGCGCCTAAATAGTACACCCACAGATTATGCGATCGACGTTCAAGTCGACGAAGAATTCGCCGCATTAGTCGATGAGCAAACGATCCGCGCCGCCGTGGAAGAAGTATTGCGCCAGTTGGGCCACAACGAAGCCGCGTTGACCGTCGCGATCACAAATGACGAGTATGTGCGCCAACTAAACCGTGATCACCGTGGCGTTGATGCGCCTACCGATGTGCTCAGTTTTGGCAACCAACCCGACGAAGATGCCGATGAACCCCACCTAGCCTTGCCGCCCGAACTGGCGGATGAAATGGCCAGCTATGTGGGCGATCTGGTTATTGCTTACCCCTACGCTGCCCAACAGGCAGCGCGTTACGAAAACAGCGTAGCCGCGGAATTGCGGCTGCTGGCAGTGCATGGCACGCTCCATTTGCTGGGCTACGACCACGCCACCCCCGAAGACGAACACACCATGTGGGCTGCTCAAGCCGCTGCATTAGCGCCGTTTGGGGACCACAGCCTCTCCCACCGTAACCATGATGCGTAATGCGGGCAAGCGGTCGGCATCGGCGCGGGATGGGGCGCAGCAGGGCGCGCGCCAAACCGACCTCCAGGCGCTGACGGGGCGCGACCGCGGCTTTTGGCGCGGACGCTGGTTTAGTGTTAAGGCTGCCATCGCCGGGGCAGTGCACACCGTGCGCACCCAGCCCAATGCTTGGATCGAACTCGCCGCCCTGGCCGTGATCCTCGTCGCCGGTTGGTGGTTTGCCATTCGCGCCATCGAATGGGCACTCCTGGGTTTGACCGTCTTTATTGTCCTCGCCCTAGAAGCAGTCAACACGGCCGTCGAAGCGACCATCGATCTTGTCTCACCTCACTATCACCCCCTGGCTAAAATTGCCAAAGACACCGCGGCCGGCGCCATGGTCTTTGCCGTGCTGGGCAGCCTGTGGGTGGCCGCCGCGATCTTTGGGCCACGCCTCTGGGCGCTGCTGTTTGGTTAATACGGTACACCGAGTTTTAAACTCGTTGTACCTGTTTGATAATTACCCTGAATTCAAACAATTTGCTAACACAAACTATACGTCTTACAAATATCTCTGCTCTATAATAAAGGTAATTGTGCGCACAGGCATAGCCGGTCTGCAGATTAGATTAGATTGGATAGACAGTTAGTTCAAAGACCATTGCTTTTGCAGATGTGTGATTCAAAACTTGTTATAGAGCGCATTTAAAATATTTTTGCGGAGGAGAGTATACGAATGAGTAAGATTATTGGGATCGACTTGGGCACCACGAACAGTGTTGTTGCCGTTATGGAAGGTGGCAACCCGACGGTGATTGCCAATGCCGAAGGCAATCGGACGACGCCTTCTGTAGTCGCTTTTACCAAGAGCGGCGAACGTTTGGTCGGCATTACCGCTAAGCGCCAAGCCGTGGTAAACCCAGAAAATACGATCTATTCGGTCAAGCGCCTGATGGGTCGTCGCTTCGATGACACAGAAACCAAGCGAACGATGGGTATGACTTCCTATACCATTGCCGAGGGTCCTAACCACGACGCGCGCGTGTCGATTCCTAACAAGAACAAGGTCTACACGCCACAAGAGATCAGCGCCATGGTGCTGGGTAAACTTAAGCGCGATGCTGAGACTTATCTGGGCGAAGAAGTTAAGCAGGCCGTGATCACAGTGCCGGCTTACTTCAATGATAGCCAACGCCAGGCGACCAAAGACGCCGGCCAGATTGCCGGTTTGGAAGTGCTGCGCATTATCAATGAGCCGACCGCGGCCGCCGTGGCTTATGGTCTGGACAAAAAGACCGACGAGACGATTCTGGTCTTCGACCTGGGTGGTGGCACCTTTGATGTCTCTGTGCTCGAAGTGGGCGACGGCGTCATTGAGGTTAAATCGACCAATGGCGATACGCACTTGGGCGGCGACGACTGGGACGAGCGCATCGTCCACTGGTTGACCGACGAATTTAAGAAGGAACAGGGCATTGATCTGAGCCAGGATCGCCAGGCACTACAACGCTTGCGCGAGGCGGCGGAAAAGGCCAAGATTGAACTGTCGGCGACACCGCAGACGGAGATCAACCTACCCTTTATTACGGCGGACAGCACCGGCCCGAAACATATGGCCATGACGTTGAGCCGCAGCAAGTTCGAGCAGTTGACGGCCGATTTGTTGGAGCGCTGCCGCATGCCGTTCAACAACGCGTTGAAGGATGCTGGCATCAGCGCCAAGGATTTGCACGAAGTAGTGATGGTAGGTGGTTCTACCCGCATGCCGATGGTGCAAGATTTGGTGCGCAGCTTGACCGGTGGCAAAGAGCCGCATCGCGGTGTTAACCCAGATGAGGTTGTGGCCGTGGGCGCAGCCGTGCAGGCTGGTGTATTGGGTGGCGAAGTCAGCGATCTCTTGCTGCTGGATGTGACGCCGCTGAGCCTGGGTCTGGAAACATTGGGTGGTATCATGACGGCACAGATTCCGCGCAACACTACCATCCCGACCAAGAAGACGGAAATCTTCAGCACGGCGGCCGATAGCCAGACGGCGGTCGACATCCACATTTTGCAGGGTGAGCGCCAGATGGCCCGCGATAACAAGACGCTGGGCAACTTCCGCCTGGATGGGATTCCACCCGCCCCGCGCGGTGTGCCGCAGGTCGAAGTGACCTTCGATATTGACGCCAACGGCATTCTGAATGTGAAGGCCAAGGATAAGGCGAGCGGCAAAGAGCAGAGCGTGAAGATTACGGCTTCCACCAACTTGGCGAAGGACGAAGTGGAACGGCTGGTGCAAGAGGCCAAGTCGCACGAGAACGATGACAAGAAACAACGCGACCTGGTCGAAGCTCGCAACAGCGCCGACAACCTGATCTATGTGACAGAGAAGACGCTGCGCGAATTAGGCGACAAAGTGCCAGTCACGGACCGCGGCCAGATCGAGCAGACGGTGGAAGAATTGCGCAGTGTCAAGGATAATGATGACATCAACCGCATCCGCCAACTGACAGAGAAACTGCAACAGGCCAGCCATGCCTTAACGCAACAGATGTATCAGAACACCAATGGCGATGGCGATGGCCCAACCGGTGGCGAAGGTGGCAAAACTGGCAGTGAAGACGATGTGGTCGAAGGCGAATATCGCCAAGTCTAAGACTTCAACAGCCGGAATGCCTGGATAAAGGCACTTGCTTCTTACAAAATAGTAGGATAATATAGGAACGGCGGCTGAATGCACAGCATTCGTCGCCATCCTATCATGTAAACGTCAGCGGGCGGGGCAGTAGCCTCGCCCGTTTGTTCAGAGAAATTTATCCACAGATTACGCAGGTTACGCAGATTTGTTACGATTCGCGTAACGATAAAAATCTAAGCGTACCCTAAAAACATTAATTTAAAAATTAATCTGTGCAATCTGCGTAATCTGTGGATAATAGTGAGGAGAAGGGGCGTGAGCAGTCTTTTTGACCTTATTGACCCACAGCGCGATCCGCGCTCAAACCGGCGTCCACCGGCTTTACCGGATGGACAGCCGTTACCGACATTAGAAGATTATCAGCGCCTGGCTCAATCCTATTCAGATCTGCGCCTGCGCTTTATCGAGCAGGCCAAAGCCATGGAAGAGCGGGCCAACGCGATGGCGATCAAGGATGAAGTGATCCAACGCCAAAGTGCGGACATTCGTCAGCTGGAAAACGAAAAGAATCAGGCTGCGTCGGAATTAATCTTTACCAAAGCAGCCCTTGAGCAGACAAAAAAGCAGTTGAGTGAAGCAGCCGACGACAATTGGCAAGAGCGCTACCAGCAGTTCCAGGCAGAAGCGCAGACCGAGTTGGACAATCTGCGCAAGCGCTGGGAACAACGCTTTGTCGCCGAATCCACCGAGGCGCGCCATCGGATTCTGTCCGACATGCTGCCGCTGGCGGATCATCTAGATTTGGCCTTGCAGCATACCAGCAACAGCGAAGATAAGAACGTACAGAGTTTTGTCAATAACATTGAAGCCACCCGGCGTGCGTTTATGGAAACCTTGCGGCGCTACGGCGTCGAAGCTATGGACGCGACGGGCAAGCCGTTTGATCCCAATTTGCACGAAGCTGTAACCCAAGTGGAAGCCGAAGGCCTCCCCGCCGAACAGGTCGTGCAAGTGGTACAGGCTGGCTATATAGATGGTAATAAACTGCTGCGGCCCGCACGGGTGATTGTAAGCAAGTAACGATTTACGATATACGATATACGATTTACGAAGCTACTTTGTTGACCCGATCCTTCGTAAATCAAAAATCGTAAATCAAAAATCAAAAGGGGTGACACATGGAATATAAAGATTATTACAAGATTCTCGGTGTAGCGCGCAATGCCGATGAGAAGGAGATCAAAAAGGTCTTCCGTAAGCTAGCGCGGCAATACCACCCGGATCGCAACCCCGGCGACGCCGAAGCTGAGCGTAAATTTAAAGAGATCAACGAGGCGAATACGGTGCTTTCCGACCCGGAAAAACGTAGCCAGTATGATCGCTTTGGCGCCCAGTGGGAGCAATATGCGCGCAGCGGTGGCCGCCCAGAGGATTTCAACTGGGGCAATGTGGGCCGCGATAGTGGCGGTGGCAACACGCGCACACTCACGCCAGAAGAAGTGGAACAACTCTTTGGCGGCAACGGTCATTCCAGCTTTTTCGACACGCTCTTTGGGGGCGGCGGTATGGGTGGCACACGCCCTGGCCAACAATCACGCCCGCGGCCCGGTGGTGGTGGCTTCGGCTTTGATACACGCCCTGAATTCCAGCCGCGCAGCGCACCGGAAGTGCCGGTCAAGGTGACGCTGGAAGAGGTATTCCGCGGCGCGACCCGCACCTTGGAAAGCAACGATGGCACCCGTTTCGAGGCAACCATTCCGCGCGGTATCAAGACGGGCTCCAAAGTACGCGTAAAAGGTGGCGGACAGGAAATTCTACTCAACGTCGAGGTGTTGCCGCACACTCAATTTAAGCGCGAAGAAAACGATCTGCGCGTACAAGTGCCAGTCGATCTCTATTTGGCTGTCTTGGGCGGTGAAGCCCAGGTGCCGACCCTGGAGCGGCCAGTTGTGCTGACTATTCCTGCTGGTACACAGAATGGTCGAGTCTTCCGTCTACGGGGCTTAGGGTTGCCGAATTTGAAAAACCCAGATCAGCGCGGTGATCTGCTCGCCGAAGTCGCGGTGACGTTACCAACCAATCTGAGTGAGCAAGAGAAGGCGCTCTTTGAAGAGTTACGCGCGTTACGTCCATAAAGTAGAGCGTAGACGATTCAGACGCCACACCGATTAAAATCAGGTGTGGCGCTTTTGTTGGTCTGGCAAGAGACTATATTTCAGTTCGCTCACTTCAGTTTTGGGCACTCCGATATGTTATACTTTCAGGCAGAAAATGCAAGCTTTTAGTGCATTACTTTGCGGCCAGTGATTAAAAATTATTCTTTTGTCATCTACCCTTTTCGCAACGAACAAAATGGTGTGTATGAGCAACAACCTGAAGCCAAGCGCGCAAAAAGTCCAAGACGCCTTGCATACCCTGGGCTTTACCAACCAAGTGATCGAGTTACCAGCTTCGACGCGTACTTCTGCCGAAGCGGCAGCTGCCATCCATTGTGAAGTGGCACAAATTGCCAAATCGCTCATTTTTCAGGGCAGAACGAGCGGAAAGGCGGTGTTGGTGATCGCCAGCGGCGCGAATCGGGTCAATGAAAAACGCATCGCGGCCTTGGTAGGTGAAAAGCTGGAGAAACCAGACGCTGATTTTGTGCGCGAGCAGACTGGCTTCGTGATTGGTGGCGTACCGCCGCTGGGCCACAGCCATCCGCTGCTAACCTACATTGACGAAGATATTCTGCAATACGCTCAAATCTGGGCGGCGGCCGGCCATCCCAACGCCGTCTTTGCGCTAACGCCAGCCGAGCTAGTAGAGATGACAGGTGGCGCAGTCGTGGCGATCAAGTAATTACGCCCGTTTCCCAACGCCGTGCTGCAACTTTCTTGGGTTGCGGTCGTATTGATCAATGAGGCAACGAATTTTATTCGTTTGGCTTGTTGCAGAAAAAATAACCGGCGTCGCCCGGTCGCACGTTGAAAGGAAACCACTATGTCACAATCAAATTATCGTGAATTACGTCGCCAAAACGGTGTGATCGCCGGCGTATGCGGTGGATTGGGCGCCTTCTTTGGCATCAATCCAATTTGGTTTCGCATTGCATTTTTGATCCTGTTGATGCCTGGTGGTCTGCCGGGGATCATCCCTTATCTGTTGCTTTGGGTCATCATGCCGCGCCAGCGCTAATCCAGCTATGAAAGAATAAGTTCATAACAAAAGTCCGGCTTGCATTGTCGCAAAGCCGGACTTTTGTTTAAGTAGAAATGTGAGGATCTCAGGGTAACGTCAATGCGCCTTCGGCCAACTGCCGCCAGTTGCGGTTGTAATATAAAAGCGGTGCACCAGCGCTATTCGCCGCCGTGGCCAAGACCTCGCCAATAAAAATCGTATGGTCGCCACCATCGTAGGCGTGGCGCAGGGTGCAATCGAGCCAGCCCAGCGCGCCCGATAAAATCGGCGCACCGGTTACGGCAGTATGCGATTCGATACCTTCAAAGCGATCGGCGAGTTCGGGCCGCATACCGGCAAAGCGCATCCCCCACTCTAAATGCTCGACGCCTAAAATATTAACCGCAAACGCGCCACTGATTTCAATGGCGGTGTGGGTATATAACTTTTTGTTGACGCAAATTAAAATTTGTGGGGGCTGTAAACTTAAGCTGGCAAATGAACTGGCTGTGATACCGCTACGTACACCGTCGACAACCGTCGTGACAACGGTGACGCCGCTGGTCCAATGGGCCATGGTTTGGCGGAAAAGTTGTGGCTCAACTGTCATCTCTGTTCCTTCAGGCTTATTATTTCGCTCATCTGGGCAAGATGAGCCATTATTTAATTGGACGGTAGCGTAAAGCGCGATTGGAAATCTTATGCTATTATACCCCTCATCTAAAAATCAGCGAAAGGCTTTCAGTGGCGGACGGAGGTTTGTCGGCGCGCAAGCTTAACGCGCGCATTGTGAAATCGATTGGCAGTTTTGCCGGAACGCCTTGCACTTTGTTACAATGCAATTAATAATCTGTAAAAACCAGACGCAAATCTAGAGGGGTAAACTTTCCAATGAAAGCAATGCTATATATGCCAGGCAAAGACGACCCGGTGGCCGTCTTTGACGAGGTCAACGTGATCCAAATGAACGATAACCACAAGGTCAGCCCGCTGCGCATTACCTATAAATCTCAGCAGCTGAATGCCGGCAAGACAATGGTCGAAATGCACCGCGACACCAAGATGACACTCAAGCTGGAAGATGGCCGTAACGCCAACGTGATTCTGCAACATAGCAGCCTGGATCAACAAGGCAACGCGGTGGGTGTGTTGCTGGTACTGGATGGCCTCGCCAATTAATCCAGCCGGCCACTGCCAATTGGGCAAGCCTTCATCGCTTACGATAGTGGCCTATGCCAACCAGGCGCATTTGCAAATGGTTGGCATTTTTGTACTAAGCGCCCTGTCGAAAGTTGATGATCCCAACGTTTTGCCGGGCAGAAATTATCGATACCGCAGTTGATAGTCGCACGGACTGGATATTAGTGATTAAGAATTGCTCACCTACGACCAATCTCTAATCACCAATATCTAATTTCTTTGATAGGTTTACAATCAATCATTATGGTCGAAAACACAACAACGCAATCGCCGGCTACGCCGCCATCTCCCGGCGCACCGAGGACGCCCCGCCCGACTCGGCGGTCGCTCTTCTGGCTTGGTTTCGCGGCCGCCTTTCTTCTGCTGAGCCTGCTCAGCTGTGGTGGCTTGGCGATGAGTTTTGGCCTCAATCGCCTGGATCTGGCTGCTTTGCAGGATAGCGGGCCGGTTTGGACGCCGCCACCGGCCACGCCCACGATCGAGCCGGTGGCAGTGCCGGCCGGTGAAGAACGGATTGTCGAAGCGACGGGTGGGGCTTTCCAGGTTGGTGAGCAGGCACGCAATGTTACGGGCGACCGCGTCAATATTCGCCGTACCCCAGGCCATCTGGGTAAAGTGCCAGCGCAGGATATCGTAGCACAGGTCGCACCGGGTGACAGCGTGCAGATTGTGGGTGGCCGCGCCTTACAAGATAATTTGATCTGGTGGCTTGTCAGCTACAACGGCGTTGAAGGTTGGATGGCCGAAGCGACGGCCAGCGGCGTACAAATTTTGGGACGATAAGTAATGGGGTGGGCTTTCAAAGCTCGCTGGGTGGATGAGAACCGCAATGACAAACCAGAGCAACGGCGTGCACAAAACCAATCAAGTGCCACCCGCACGGTCATCCACGCGGCGCGCCTTTGTGCCGCGCCCCGCCCAAGATCGGATCCTCGACTACACGGGGGGCGCGATGGGGATTATGGCCGTCCCCGGCAGCGGCAAAACCTTTACCCTCAGCTTATTAGCCGCTCGACTGGTCGAGCGGCTGGCGGGTGAAGGCCACCTGGACGACCGCGAAGTGCTGATCGTGACGTGCACCAACAGCGCGGTGGAAAACTTCCGCCACCGCATTGGCACCTTTGTGCGCGAGCAGCAGGGGCTATTGCCCGGCGTTGGTTACCGCGTGCGCACGTTGCATGGTCTGGCCCACGACATTGTGCGCGAACGGCCGGCGCTGATCGGCTTGAGCGAAGATTTCGACATTATCGACGAGCGCACGGCCACCGAAATCAAGCGCGACGCCGTGCTGGCCTATTTGCGCCAACATCCAGACGCGCTCAGCCCGTACATTCATCCCGACTTCTTAGCCAACTTTCGCCGTATCGAAAAGTATCTGCTGGAAGATGCCATCGACATTGCCAACGCCGTAATTCGGGTGGCCAAAGATGCCCGCGCCGATTTGCCGCGTCTGCGCGCCGATTTGCGTCGCCAGGGCGGATCGTGGCCGCTGCTAGAATTTGGGTTACATGTCTATGCCGACTATCAGCGCAGCCTCTTTATGCGTGGCGCAGTCGATTTTGACGATCTGATCGGGTTGGCCTTGCGCGCCCTGGACGCTGACCCGGATTATATGGCTCGGCTACAAACGCGCTGGCCCTATATTCTAGAGGACGAAGCGCAAGATTCGAGCGCTCTGCAAGAAGAAATGTTGCGCCGGCTGACCGAACGCCACGGCAATTGGGTGCGCGTAGGCGATCCCAACCAGGCGATCAACACCACATTTACCAGCGCCAACACGCGCTTTTTGCAAGAATTTACCGCCAAACATGTGGCATTGGCACGCGACCTGCCCAACTCCGGGCGCTGTACACAGGCGATCATGGACCTGGCCAACTACCTGATCGACTGGTCGCGCAATTATCATCCCAGCTTGCTCAAAACGCACGCATTAACCCTGCCCTACATTTTGCCGACACCACCGGGTGATCCGCAACCGAATCCAGAACCCGGTAACCCAGCCGTCTATCTCTTTGAGCGGGCGATGACGCCCGACGAAGAGACCAATGTGATCGTTGCTAGTTTGCAACGCTGGTTGCCGCAAAACCCCGAACGCACGGTGGCCGTGCTGGTGCCGGAGAACAGCCGCGGCTTTCATTTTACCGAGGCGCTCCAGCGCGCCGAATTGCCCTTTGACGACACACTGTTGCGTTCGGCCAGCACCGTGCGCGTCACGGCCCAGGCCCTTTCCACCGTATTGGCTTATATTACTCATCCTGGTGAGGCGCGCTACCTGGAGCCAGTCTGGAACGAAGTCTGGTGGCCGCGGCGGATGGTCGATTTTCGCTTGCTGGTTGACGATTCATTGGCAACCGCCGAGCAAAAGGTGAAGCACGAAACTTCACCGGCAAAAACCCAAAGTCGAAAATCGGAACTGCCCGAACCCGTTACGACCTTTGGCCGCGCCCTGGCACGGGTGGGCGAGCCGGAAGCATTTCTCTTCCCCGGCAAAACAGATTGGCTGAATTCAATCAGTTGGCTGGATGATGTAGCCGGCTTCCGTGAGGTTGTCGAAGCGTTTCGCGCCGATTTGCGGCGTTGGACTGCAGCGACGATTCTGCCGATCGATGAATTGTTGATCACGCTGGGCAATGACCTTTTTACCCAACCGGCCGACCTGGCCCTGACCCACCGCCTGGCCGTACTCTTGACCAAACTAGGCCGTGAAAACCCCAGTTGGCGACTGCCGGAATTGGCGGGCGAGTTGGACAATATTGCCCAGAACAAGCGCCGCATCCTAGGTTTTACGGAAGAAGCGGGCGGCTTCGAGCCCAAGCCGGGCCAGA
>JBBRVA010000064.1:0-16429 GCA_038247295.1 Caldilineales bacterium
CGGGCGTGCAGGCGTTTGTACCCTTTCGCCAGACTGGTGACACCTAGCAGGAATGCGACGTTGTGATCGAAGACGATCTGCAAGCTGAACTTAACCGTGTGACGCAGCAAGTCTTTGCCAACTCGCTGGAACAGGTGGATATCACTGCGATTGTCGATGCTCAATGGCAGCTTTTGGCTATCGATGCTGTCATTGATGCCGAGGTGGACCGCGCAGTGGCGCGTGTGCGCGGAGAGAAAGATTTGTGGGATACTTTTCTCTCTGGTTGGTCGGCGGCCAAGGCACAAGAGCTAACGCGCGCCGTTGCTGTCTACACCTTTGAGGCGGAGGGATTTCAGACCAAGATCGATGAACTTTCGGCTGGTGTAGCGAATGAGTTGGCGCAGGAAATTGCGTTGCTTTCCGCTCAATCGGTTTCGCAGGCTTTTTACTGTTTGCAAACTTTTATCTCGGGTAATTACTCGCAAGCGCTCTTGCGCACCTTTGAAGCCGAGGTGCAAGCGGCTACCGAAAATGTTGATTTTGCCGAAGCCGATGCCTTTGAGCCGGACATTTTTTCGGTGATTGACCAACATAAGACAGCGCTGGGTGGCGTCGGTGTGATCATTGCCGCTCAGGTGGCTAAGCGCATCGTCGTCAATGTTGGCAAAACCATTTCCAAGCGTGTGGCGGGTAAAATCGTTGGCCGTGTAGTTGGTAAGGCGGGCTCGACCATCATCCCGCTAGCCGGCTGGCTGATCGGCGCTGGGCTGATTGCCTATGATGTTTATTCCAGTCGCGACGGTGCATTGCCGCAGATTCAGGAGTCGCTCAAATCGGTCGAGGTCAAAAGCGCAATCCGTGGCGAGATCGTCGGCTCTGTTGAGCCGGAGTTTCGTCGCGAACTGCCCCAAGTGGCGCGCGATATTTCGAACGAGCTCTTTAATGAATGGCGTAATGTCAAACGCAACATTCGCCAGGTGTTAGAATTGGCCGATGAGAACCCAAACTTCAATGCTATTCTGAGCCAGCTTGACAACCCCGCCGATCTGTCAAAGTTAGTCAATTTGGTGGGCATTGCCTTGCCGGCATTGGGCGAAACGGACTTTACCCAAGCGGTGGATGATGGTCGACTAGCGCAAGTGTTGGCGCAACCGGAAAGCTCATTCCAAATCGTGGCCGCCGACAAATCGCTCGATAGCGCCATCGCCTGGTCGGCAGCGGCAGGCACATCAATTGATCAAGTAGTCGAATTTGAAATCTACAAACATAAATCATCCACTGCGATCAGTCGTTCGCTGCTCGATCAACTGGTCGCAGTAGACAACCGGGCTGCGATTGAGAAACTGGTGTTGTTGGACTCGGCGGCAATCGAGGCGTTGTTGACTGTCTCTTCCAGCAACCTGGCCACGCTAGCTACACGGTTATCGGCAGATGAGTTACTTGTATTGGCAGGCTATCTGCCGCGCCTAAGCCAAGATCAAAAGAACCAATTGGTGACGCGTGTGATGGCCGAACCGGCGCTGCTACAACGGCTGGCGGATCCAGCCGTGCAAGAGCGCATCGTCGCCAGCGCTGATATTGATACCACGCTGGCCTTTTTGGCCTCGCCCCAAAGTTTAGCGGGGCTTTATGCGGACCTGACCGAAGTCTTTTTCGGCCGGGTTTCTGTACCGCTCGTTGCCTACAAATATGGTCTGTGGCCAACGATTGGCATTGGTGCGGGACTTCTATTACTCTTATTGATTGTCTTGCGCCTCATCTATGCCTTCTTTGCCTGGCTCATCAGCCCAGTGACGCGTTTGGTGAAACGCTAAAATTTGACTGTTCTTGACTGTATCTGTGTCCCAATTTCTGAGGTAATGCTGTGCTTATCACGTTAGATCATCTGCCGGACGAAAAGATCGAACTTGGCGAACTTTTGACCGTGGTTGTGGTCGCCGCAGCCAATGTGGTTAAAGATATTCGCGAAAATATTCGCAACTTGATCGGTGGCCGCATGAGCCACTACGAAAAGTTGATCGAAGATGCTGTCAACCAGGCGCTGCAAGAGCTCGATAAAAAAGCTCAGGACCGCGGCTATGCTGGTGTGATTGGCGTCAAAATTTCTCACCCCACTGTTGTGGACGGCGGTGTCGAAGTGGTCGTCTACGGCAACGGCTTTAAATACCGCTAAATTGTTGTGGCTTTTAGTCCACGCAGCCAGACTTTGTATGTGTAGCAGCGACTTCCAGTCGCCAGAGTATATTCTATTGAAGTACATTTTTTACAAACTCACCAACCTTATTCTCATTCTGTCGCTCTGTTTGTCCGCTGTGCCTGTCTATGCCGACGATTTGTCACAAATCGATCCAGGGGGCGACTACACCTACGGCGATTGCAGTCAAACAGATCCGGATGCCTTACGTGCCGAGATTGAGCAAATTGCCCATACCGCGCTCACCGACGAGAGCAGCGGGCTAGATATCGATGCCATCGTGGCGCGTCATTGGGCCACGTTGGAAATGGACAACGCGATTGACACCGAAGTTGCCCGCGCCGTAACAGATTTGAGCAATAGCGAAGGCTATTGGAGCCGCCTTTGGTCGGCCTGGTCGGCCGAGAAGGCCGAGGAATTCGCGACCACGGTTGCGAATGATGCTTTTGGCTCGGCGACATTTGTGGCTAAGATCGATGAATTGTCGGCGGCGATCGCGACCGAGATCGCGCAGGAGATCGAAGCCGATTTTGCTCGTGCCGCATCAGTGGCATTCCTGTGTATGAAGGCCTTTGTCGGTGAGCAATATTCGGCGACGCTCTTTTCCGCCTTTGAAAATAAGGTCAGTCTAGAAGTTGATCAAATTAATGTCGCCGCGGCCAACCCGGCGGACGTTTCAATTGTCGATGTCCATCAGAAGGCATTGGGCGGCGTCGGGGTGATTGTCGTCACTGAAATTTCGCGACGCATCGCCCAAAAATTGGCGGCGAAAATTGCCCAACGCATCGCCGGTAAGATTGCTGGACGCGTGGTCGGCAAAGCGGGATCGGCACTCATTCCAGTTGCGGGCTGGGTGATTGGCCTGGGGCTGATTGTCTGGGATTTGTGGGAAGGTGGCAAAGGCGCGCTACCCCAGATTCAGGAGTCGTTGCAAAGTGAAGAAGTCAAAACGAAGGTGCGGGCAGAAATCACCGAATCGGTAAAAGATGGCTTACCGCAAGAAGTGTCGATTGTGGCGCTCGAGATTGCGGTTAGCATCATCGAAGAATGGGATGCATTTTGCGGTCGCTATCAATATATTTGTATCATTGCCACCGAAAATGAGACCTTTCAGCAGATCCTTGATGTCACCCCGTTGGATCAGATTGATGAATTGTCAACGCTGGTCAATATTTTTGTCGAAGATATTGGGCGTTCTCAGCTGAACAGCGCTGTCGATAACGGTCAATTTGAAGCCTTGCTAACATTGCCCCCGGCCGCGTTAGAGATTTTTCGGGCGACGCAGTCGGTGGAAACGACGCTCGACTGGGCTGATCTGGCTGATAATCGGTTGGCAGAAGTGGTGGAATTTGGCATTTATCAGCAAAAGACGCCAGCGGACTTTGATCAAGAGCTCCTTGCCGCGGTAACTGATCTGGCCGACAATGCGGCGATTCATAACCTGTTAGCCCTGGATCGCAACGAACTAGAGCGGTTAGTCGACGTAACGGGCGCCAATTTCTCATCTCTAGCCCTAAAACTTTCAACGGCGGAGATGCGGGCATTGGTGACATTGGAACAACCACCGAGCGAACAAGATGTTAAAGATTTGGTAGAGGACAAGAAGACGGTAAAGGAACTGGTTGCGCCAGCATCAAGCGGCGCTACGCCCGCGTCAGTTGAGTCCCCAACTGTGAATGAAGCACCTGATGGACCAGGATTTAGCGTCAAGGCGCGTCAATTTTTAGCTGAAACTTATGCGTTTTGGTATGTGCTTTTTCAGCCTTTATGGGCAAACAGTGTGATCGCTGCCGCAACGATGTTTATTACGGTGCTACTGTTGGCGCTTGGGCTAAGCTTTATCCTGCAAAAACGCAAAGAAAAATAATTTAATAGGACTTACGCAAAATGACTGGATTTACGTTGACTGAGCTTGTCGACGCCGGCTTCGACAAGCTCAGCCAACGTAAATCCTATTTAATTTATCTTCAACGTGGAAGAAATTGGTCATTGTAGCCACTGCGTGCGAAGCTGCGCACTGGGAATGAGTTAATCAATATCATCCATAGGAGTCCCCATGTTGAAGAATGAGCCTGTTGAACAATCTGCTAAGCATGCGTTTGGTCTACCACCCAAGCAGGGGCTGTACGATCCACGCTTCGAACATGATGCTTGCGGGATTGGTTTTGTCGCCCATATCGAGGGGCGCCGCAGCCACCGTGTTGTCGAAATGGCGTTGGAAGCACTGCGCAACCACGCTCACCGTGGCGGCGTCGCCGATGATCGTAAAACTGGCGATGGCGCCGGTATCTTAACCCAATTACCCTACGAATTTTTTAGCCGCGAATTGCGCCGGCTAGGCATTCAGCCGCCCGCGGCTGGCGACCTGGCAGTGGGCCAACTTTTTCTTTTCCGCCAAGATGAAGAGGATCGCCAACGCGCCCGCCAGATTATTACCGATGTAATGCATCAGTTAAAGTTGGAGGTGTTAACCTTCCGTTCGGTGCCTGTCATCGACAGCGCACTGGGGCGGCGCGCCGAGACAAGCCGCCCGTGGATGGAACAGGTGATGGTGCGCCGCACCGCGGAAGCCTGTGCCGCCGGCGATGAGTTCGAGCGTCTGCTTTACCTGGCGCGCAAAACCATTACCAATCGCGCCTATCGTGCGCCTGGCTGGGCAGGTGTACAACGCCTCTACATTGCCAGCTTTAGCAGCCGCACGATTGTTTACAAGGGGTTGGTGCTCGCCCAAGAGTTGGGTCATTTCTACCCCGATCTGAGCGACACCGATTTTCAGTCGGCACTGGCGGTCTTTCACCAGCGCTTTAGCACGAACACCTTCCCGACCTGGGAGCGCGCCCAACCGTTTCGCCTGATCTGCCACAATGGTGAGATCAACACGGTACAAGGCAATGAAAGCTGGATGCGGGCGCGTGAGAGCGATCTGGCCCACCCGTTGTGGGAAGGCAAGGTCGAGCAGCTCAAGCCCGTGCTGTGGCGGCAGACCAGCGACAGTGGCAAGTTGGATAATCAACTGGAACTGCTGGTGCGCAGCGGACGCGACATTCGGCACGGCCTATTGGCGATGATGCCAGAAGCCTGGGAGCGCATGCCGGACGGTGAAATTAGCCCAGAGCGGCGTGCTTTTTATCAATATCACAGCGCTTTGATGGAACCCTGGGATGGCCCTGCGGCTGTCACCTACACCGACGGGCGCATCGTCGGTACAATTTTGGATCGCAACGGTCTGCGGCCGGCACGCTATGTCATTCTGGATAATGGCTACGTCATCTCTTCCAGCGAAGTCGGCTGCGTCGCCTACGACGAGAGTCGCGTGGTCGAAAAAGGCCGTTTGGGACCGGGCCAAATTTTCTGTGTCGACACCGCGCGTGGCCTGGTGATGACCGACGATGAGATTACTGCTCATTTTGCTACGCGCAAACCGTATGGCCGCTGGGTCAAAGAGAATCTTGTCGTACTGGCAGAGCGTTTGGCAAAACAGCCAGGACAAACGGCCACGCCCACAGCGCAACCTGCGCCAATTGTCACCCGTCAAGCGGCCTTTGGCTATACGAGCGAAGAGCTTGTTGTCGTCTTGCGTCCGATGGTAACGGAGGGCCATGAGCCGATTGGTTCGATGGGTGACGACGCGCCGCCGGCTGTGCTCAGCGTTTTACCACGGCCGCTCTTCCATTACTTCAAGCAGCGCTTTGCGGAGGTGACCAATCCGCCGATCGACCCGCTGCGCGAAGAGATGGTGATGAGTTTACGGATGTTGCTGGGTCGCCGCGCCAATCTGCTGTCTGAAATGCCGGAAGCGACGCGCTTGATCGAGTTGCACTCACCGATCTTGCAGCCCGAAGAGATCGCCTTGTTGCGCACGATGACCGAGCCGGAATTTAGCGCAGCAACGGTGGATGCTGTGTGGCAACCAGCTTCGTCTGACGTAACGGAAACAGGCGTACCGATTGGCGAAGTTCTGCACGCCGCGGTCGAAAAACTATGTCTGGCGGCAGAAACGGCGGTGCGCGGCGGCGCGCGCCTGCTCATCATCAGCGATGCCAAGGCGGACCAGGACAATTTGCCGATCCCTTCCTTGCTGGCCGTGGGCGCGGTTCACCATCACTTGATTCGCCAAGGGTTGCGTATGAGCGCTAGCTTGATCTGCGAAAGTGGCGAGCCGCGTGATGTGCATCAATTTGCCGCTTTGATCGGCTATGGCGCCAATGCCGTTTATCCCTATTTAATCTATGCCGCCATCGAAGAGATGGTGGCCGAAAATCGCCATACGGCAGGGATGACGGTCCTCCAGGCCAATCATAACTATACCAAGGCGGTGGACAAGGGCCTGCTCAAGATCATGAGCAAGATGGGCATCAGCACGCTGGACAGTTACTGCGGGGCACAGATTTTCGAAGCCGTGGGTATTGGTCAGGCATTGCTCGACGTCGCCTTTGTCGATACACCCAGCATCATCGGCGGGGTCGGCTTTGATACGGTAGCCGAAGATATCTTGGCTTGGCATGCGAAAGCTTATCCGGCCGCGGGCAGTAAAGGTGTCAAGCTGGAAACGTGGGGCATGTTCAAACCGCGTCGTGGCGGCGAACTGCATATGTGGAGTCCACAAGTCGTCCACGCGTTGCACGCCGCCGTTCGCTCTGCTTCGCATAGTGATGGTAAATTGCATTATCAAGAATATGCAGCTCTGGTCAATGGCATGAAGCTTGCGCCACGCCATTTGCTTGGTTTTGAGCACTTTCGCCCGCCGGTGCCAATTGAACAGGTGGAGCCGGTGGAAAAGATTTTACGGCGCTTTAGTACAGCGGCGATGAGCCACGGCGCGTTAAGTGCCGAAGCCCACGAGACGCTGGCCGTTGCCATGAGTCGGTTGGGTGGCATGAGCAACAGTGGCGAAGGCGGCGAAGCCAAAGAACGGTATTTCACCGAGCGCGCCAGCAATATTAAGCAGGTCGCCTCTGGCCGTTTCGGTGTTACGCCCGCCTATCTGATGAGCGCCGACGAATTACAAATTAAGATGGCACAAGGCTCCAAGCCGGGTGAAGGTGGTCAATTGCCCGGCCACAAAGTAACAGCCGAGATTGCCATTCTGCGCCATAGCACGCCGGGCGTTGCGCTAATCAGCCCGCCGCCGCACCACGACATCTACAGCATCGAAGACCTGGCGCAGTTGATTTACGATCTAAAAACGATCAACCCGTCGGCCAAAGTCAGTGTCAAATTGGTGGCGGAAACTGGCGTTGGTACAATTGCCGCTGGCGTGACCAAAGGTTTTGCCGATGTGATTCATATCAGCGGCCACAGCGGTGGCACCGGGGCGAGCCCGCTAAGCAGTATCAAGCACGCTGGGTTACACTGGGAGATGGGTCTGGCCGAGACACATCAGGTGCTGCTCGTCAACGGGCTGCGCCGTCGCGTTACCCTGCGCACGGACGGCGGCTTGGCGACTGGTCGTGATGTGATCGTGGCCGCAATGTTGGGCGCCGATGAATATAGTTTTGGCACCAGCGCCGTGCTGGCCGAAGGCTGCATTATGGCCCGCGTCTGCCACAAAAACACCTGTCCGGTTGGTGTCGCCACCCAAGACCCGGCCCTGCGCGCAAAGTTCGACGGCACACCCGAAATGGTGATGAACTTTATGACTTTTGTGGCCGAGGACGTGCGTACCCGCTTGGCCGAGCTGGGCTACCGCAGCCTGGACGAAATCATTGGGCATCCGGAAATGCTCAAGCAAACGGTCTTTGGCCGCGAAGCTGGTTTTATGGACTTAGCCCCCTTGCTCTATGTGCCGGACACGGGCAGCGCGCGGCGCAATGTCTTGCCCAAAAATGAATTGCCCGAGGAAGAAACGGTCGGCGACCGCATTGCCGAGCAGGCGTTGGCCATGTTGCGCGTGAACCCAGCTGCCAGCGTACGTCTGGCGCACAAGATTACCAATTCGCAGCGCACGGTGGGCGCCAAATTGGCCGGCCAGTTGGCCTTACGTTATGGCGATCAGGGTTTGCCAGCAGGTCAGATTCAGATCACCTTTACCGGTTCGTCGGGGCAGAGCTTTGGCGCATTTGGCCTTAGCGGCCTCAACTTGACGCTGATCGGCGAGGCGCAGGATTACGCGGGCAAGGGCTTGAGCGGCGGCGAGATCGTCATTCGTCCACCAGAAGAGGCGCGCTTTGTGCCGCACCAGAATGTGATCATGGGCAACACCGTGCTCTATGGCGCAACCGGCGGGCGGCTCTTTGCCGCGGGTGTGGCTGGTGAACGGTTTGCGGTGCGCAACAGTGGTGCGACCGCCGTCGTAGAAGGCGTGGGCGATCACGGCTGTGAGTACATGACTGGCGGCCTGGTCGTGGTGCTCGGTGAAACCGGCCGTAATTTTGGCGCCGGCATGACGGGTGGCGAAGCCTATGTTTACGATGTTGATGATAATTTCGAGCGGCGGTATAATCCGGAGTTAATCGCTGTTAGGCGTCTACAGGGCACCGGCGATGATGCCAAGTTGAAGAAATTGATCCAAGATCACTTTGCAAAGACCGGTTCGCAGCGTGCCAAAACACTCTTAGAAGACTGGGAAAGTCAGCGCCAAATTTTCTGGCATGTCGCCCCACGCGAAAATTTAGCCCAGCTTGAAGCAGCCAATGGCGACGCCGGGGCAATGGAGAAAGAGGGCGAGAAAGTGGCCTGATGAAAGTTGAAAGAGGAGCATCTACAATGAACGTTATCCAGACGATTGAGCTGATTGCAACCAACCCGAAAGTACGCGGTGGTCGCCCATTTATCATGGGTACCACTGTCACCGTAGCAGATGTAGCAATTGCCAAGATTTACCAAATGTTAGATGCTGATGGGCTTGCCGATTGGTTTGACTTATCGTTGCCACAAATCTATGCTGCATTGGCATATTATTACGAGCACAAGGCAGAAATCGATCAAAGCATCGAAGCGCGTCGTACGCTTGCCGCAGAAATGAAGGAGAAGCGCGTTGGCAGCCGGCATCAGCCTTTATTTGGATGAAAATCTTACGCCCAAAATTGCTCTCCAGTTGCAGCGTAGAGGAATTGATGTGGTTACCGTACGCGACCTGGGATTGCTTGGTGACAGCGACGAAAATCACCTGGCACGGGCTACAGCCATGGGATGTGTGCTCGTTACAGGTGATGAAGACTATTTGGTAATGGCAGCCTCCGGTATTCAACACGCCGGAATTATCTTTGGTATACAGACAGATCATGGTATCGGTGACTGGGTCAAGGCGTTGGAATTGATTTGCCTGGTTTATACAGCCGATGACATGAAAAATCATGTTGAATATTTATAAGTAGAAGGACAGAGGAACCATGGGTAAAACGTTATTTGAAAAAGTATGGGATACACACGTCGTGGCGCAGGATCCAGGCGCACCGGCGATTTTATACATCGATGCCCACTTGATTCATGAAGTGACTTCGCCGCAGGCGTTTTCTATGCTGCGCGAACGGGGGTTGCAGGTGCGCCGGCCAGACAAGACCTTTGCCACGATGGACCATGCGATCCCGACCCGGATTGGCGTCGATATCTCGCTGTGGCCGGTTGACGCCGCCACCCAAGTGCGCACGTTACGCGAGAATTGCGCCGAGTTTGGCATTACGCTCTGGGACATCGAGGGCGAAGTACAGGGCATTGTCCACGTGGTAGGGCCAGAGATGGGCGTGACGCAGCCGGGTATGACGATCGTCTGCGGCGACAGCCACACAAGCACACATGGTGCGTTTGGCGCCCTGGCCTTTGGCATCGGCACCAGCGAAGTAGGTCATGTCTTGGCCTCACAGTGCTTATTGCAGAAAAAGCCCAAAACCTTTGCGATCAATGTTGAGGGTGAGTTGGGTTTTGGCGTCACCGCCAAGGATGTGATTCTCGCTATCATTGCCAAGAACGGCGCCGGTGGCGGGGCTGGTTATGTCTTTGAATACCGCGGTAGCGCCATCCGCAAACTGAGCATGGCTAACCGCATGACGATTTGCAACATGAGCATCGAAGGCGGTGCGCGCGCCGGTATGATCGCCCCTGATGCGACAACGTTCGACTATATCCAGGGCCGTCCCTACGCCCCCAAGGGTGAGCAATGGGACAAAGCCGTCGCCTATTGGCAAACGCTGCAAACCGACGAAGACGCCACCTTTGACCGCGAATTAACCCTGGATGCCAACAAACTGGCCCCAATGGTCACCTATGGCACCAACCCTGGCCAGGGTGTCGCGATTGATGGCCACATCCCGCTGGCCGAAGAGTTGGATGATCCTTCTGAGCGTCGTAGTTTGCTCAGCGCGATGGAATATATGGGGTTGCAACCGGGGCAGTCGATGGTCGGCCAGCCGGTGGACATCGTCTTCATCGGCTCTTGCACCAACAGCCGCATCGAAGATCTGCGCGAGGCGGCCAAAATTGCCAAGGGCAAAAAGGTGGCCGGCAACGTGCAGGCGTTGGTTGTGCCCGGCTCGAAGGCAATCAAAGCCCAGGCCGAAGCCGAAGGTCTGGACCGCATCTTTACCGAGGCTGGTTTCGAATGGCGTGGCGCCGGATGCAGTATGTGTTTGGCCATGAACGATGATAAAGCTGGCGCCGGCAAATATGTGGCCAGTACCAGCAACCGCAATTTTCAGGGTCGCCAAGGTCCTGGTTCGCGCAGCCTGCTGATGAGCCCAATCATGGCGGCGGCGGCAGCGGTGAACGGCAAAGTGATCGATGTGCGCGAGATACTGTAACAAAAGAAGGTAGAGATTAGAGATTAGGCAGTTGAACCTCAGCCTCTTACTCTCCAATCCACTTTCCAACAGGAGGTGAAGCTATGACCATCGTACTAGAACGTTATACCATACCAGAGCGCGGTGTATTTGAAATCGACCTGAAGCAATCGATCGAGATTCGGGTGACGGCGGAAGAAGCGCGACGTAAGGTGAATCGTTGGCTGTTGGACTACGTCAGCTATATGATGCATGCCGAAGCGCCTACATTGGTGATTGGAGAACGAGTTGTCTGGCGGGTACCGGCTGTGCTCACTTCATCACAAGTGGGCAATGTGGGAATTGCCGGTTATGTTGAAGTCGATGTTCATAACGGCCAGATGAACAATACGGCTGAGCGTAAAGAGCATATCTCACTATGTGCAAGGCAACTGGCTGAAAAACTGCCACCCTACCAACCGATTCAATCAGTGCCTGAAGCGTTCATTCCAAAACATTTGCCACCGGCTAAAATGGCGCAATTACCCGAAGATGACGAATAGAAAGCTTTGCTATGCCCTCGCTATTTTTGCCCGTAGAGCACGTTCAACAGCATCAGGATGGAGAATGTCTAGCTGCCTGTGCTGCTATGGTCCTGAATTTCACCCGTATAAGTGTTTCATATCATCGTCTACTCAAAGTACTTGATGTAGAATCTGGCTTCGGTACTCCCGCGTTCAAGATTCGTAATCTCTCACGCTTAGGGATCAAGGTAGACTACCGGCAAGGCTCGATTCAGGAGCTACGGAATCATTTACAAGTAGGGCAACCTTGTATTGTATTTCTGAGAACTGGTGACTTACCGTATTGGCATAGAATAACGGATCATGCAGTTGTGATTGTCGGCGTGGATGATGAGCATGTTTATTTAAACGATCCAGCGGTCGTTCTCGCTCCTATGCAAGTTTCTTTAGGCGATTTCGATCTTGCCTGGCTCGAACGTGATGAAATGTATGCTGTATTAACTCGTTAAATTATTCGGATAGGACTTATTAAAATGGAACCGATCAAAAAATTAACCGCGACCGCCGTGCCTTTGCGGGCGGAAAATGTCGATACTGATCAGATCATCCCCGCGCGCTACTTGACCGCAGTCACCAAAGCGGGCATGGGCGACGGGCTGTTTTCTAGTTGGCGCTACAATCCAGATGGCAGTCCCAAACCCGATTTCGTTCTAAACAACCCAGAATATGCGGGCGGCGAGATTCTGATTGCCGGGCGTAACTTTGGCAGCGGATCGAGTCGTGAACATGCCGTCTGGGCGTTGACCGAGTACGGCTTTCGCAGTGTGATCACGCCTGGATTTGCCGATATCTTCTACAATAATAGTCTGAAAAACGGCTTGTTGCCCGTGGCCCTGCCGGAAGAGACTGTCAATATGCTGCTGGATCTGGTCGAAGAAGCGCCAGAAACGCGCATTACCGTAGATCTGGCCGCGCAAACCGTGACCCTGCCCGATGGTCAGCAATTGGGCTTCGAGATCGATCCCTTCCGCAAAATCTGTCTGCTCGAAGGCATAGACGATCTGGGCTACATTATGAAAAAGGCGGACGAAATTACGGCCCACGAGGCGGAACCCGCGTATTGATCGCCTACGCTGTACCGGCGATGGATACAGACGGGCGCAGCACTCTGCGCCCGTCTGTGGTATAATAGCGCTACGACTCGTTCTCGGTTTTAAGAATGGAGGTCTATCCTTATGACATCAGCGATTCAATCTGAACCGACGCCGCTACAAACTGATATTGATGGTAATCTGCGCATTGGCAAGACCCGTGTATTGCTGGATACGGTGGTGGTTGCATTTAATCAGGGTTACAGTGCTGAAGAGATTGTCAATCATTACCCCGCTTTAGATTTAGCCGACGTATATTGGGTGATAGCTTATTATTTGTGTAACCGCCAAAATGTCGATGCTTTTATCTGTGAAAACAAGAAAAAATCTGAGGAAGCGCGTAAAAGATTTGAAGATCGCTTTGGTGCTCAACCTATGCGCGAAGAGCTTTTAGCGCGGCACGAGATGGTATAAATATAAATGCCGCCTGCATTTGTCAGGGTTTAGTATGCTCGGCTTAAATGATACCCCAATCGATAGGGAAGCAGTCAGACAATACCACCGTCAGCGCGATGCAAAACGCCGGTTACAGTCTGAAACAGAGCGGTTGGCATGGTTGGCACGCACACGCGATACGATTATGCGCCTTGCGCCCGATTATCCAGAGATTGAGCGTGTCTACTTGTTTGGATCTCTGGTCCAGCCCTGTCGATTTCGATCCGATTCGGATCTAGATGTTGCCGTACTCAGTTCAACGGTGGAAGCCGAAAGTGCTTTCTGGCGTGCGCTTGAGCAGGCGTTACAGCGTGATGTCGATGTTCGTCCTTACGTTGGGGCGATTGTTGATGCCGTCGCATGGTTTGGTGAACAGGTCTATGAACGAGAAAGCGATCATTCTTAATAGCAGTATCCGTCGCGATATAGATGCGATTGACCAAATTTATGCCGCGCTCGGTCGTCATGCCACTACTTCAACGACTTTAGCGAAGGTGGATGAAGACGGTTTGATTGTGATTTCCTATCATTTACACCACCTATATACTGCATTTGAGAATATTTTTCAAAACATAGCAACTCTTTTTGAGAATTCGGTCGATGATAAAGGACGTTGGCATTCGCAATTATTGGAGCGGATGAATTTAGACGCTTTGCCCTTGCGCCCCCAAGTAATTGACGCTATCGCCTACGACGCCTTGAATGAGTTGCGGCGTTTTCGGCATGTTTTTCGGCATGCTTATAGTATCCAACTTGACCCGGAACGTTTGGCTTTGGTTTTACGCAAGGCCCTAATCCTCAAGCAAGTTTACCGTCAACAACTAGAGAAATTTATGGCATTTCTTCAGGTGATCGAGTAATCCGGAGGACTTTCAAATGACTTTGTCGGTGGTCCAAGGTAGAGGGGTTTTTCCTCCTATAGCGCGATCCAAAGGCCAGGAAGTAGCGATCTATGCATTCATGGCTGCGGTGTTGCTTTTACTTGTTATAACGGTTGGGGTAGCGTTTCGGTATAGCCTGCCAAGCCCCAATGTAGTTCGGCTCGGTAGCCTGGCTGATTTCCCACCGAACGCAATGCCCTATCGCATTGCAACGCAACAGGCGATTGTCTATGTGGTTAATACTGGTAAACAATTACAAATATTAGCTGCACAAGATCCGCATCGTTGGGGTTGCCGCATTTTATGGGATAACTCGAATCATCATTTCGTTGATCCATGTCTGGGTAGTAAATACGCGTTGGATGGAATTTATGTTTATGGTCCGTCCCCACGCGGTATGGATCGCTACGCGTATCGCATCATCGACGGTAATGTGTGGGTCGATATGACAAACAAGCTGCTTGGCGACGGTTGTGCTGCTTATGCATATGATGTTGACCATGATTTTGAAAATTTGTCGAAAAAATTGATCAATCGCTGCATCGATCAGCCATGATGGGATTGATGTTCGCTCACCCTCTGAAAAATGCTTAACCGATAGAAAGGCTCTGCTCTTGAACGCAAACATCGTCGTACTGGCCGGTGACGGAATCGGCCCCGAAGTGACGACCGAAGCCCGTAAAATCTTGACCGTGGTGGCGCAGAAGTTTGGCCACACGTTTGAATTTGACGAACAGTTGATGGGGGGCCGCGCCATCGACGAGCGCGGCACCAGCCTGCCTGATGAGACGGTAGCCGCCTGCAAAAAGGCGGATGCTGTCTTGCTTGGCGCGGTGGGTGGCCCCAAATGGGACAACCCGAACGCCAAAGATCGGCCTGAGCGCGGGCTGTTGGGGATTCGCAAAGCACTCAACCTCTTCGCCAATCTGCGCCCAGTCAAGCTGCACGCCGAACTGATCAGCGCCAGTACGCTGAAAGAGGAAGTATTGCAGGGCGTCGACATGTTGGTGATCCGCGAGTTGACCGGCGGCATCTACTTTGGCAACCGCAAGGAAGCCGGTGATGAAGGGTACGACGCCTACGATACTATGTATTACACGCGCCCAGAGATCGAGCGGGTGGTGCGGCTAGCGGCTGATGCGGCGCGCCTGCGCAATAAAAAACTGGTGAGTGTTGATAAGGCGAATGTGTTGGCTTCCAGCCGTTTGTGGCGCCGTGTGGCCACGGATGTATTGGCCGATTACCCGGATCTGGAAGTCGAACATGTGTTGGTCGACGCCATGGCGATGCACCTGATCCGCCGTCCTGCCAGCTTTGATGTGATCGTGGCCGAAAACCTCTTTGGCGACATTCTCACTGATGAAGCGGCGATGCTGGCTGGCTCAATGGGCATGTTGCCCTCGGCTAGCCTGGGCGATCAGTTGAACCAACATAACTTACCCATGGGCCTCTATGAACCGATTCACGGCAGCGCGCCCGACATTGCGGGGCAAGGGCTCGCCAATCCGCTGGCCACCATTCTGAGCGTTGCTATGTTACTGCGCCACAGCCTGGGATTGGAAAAGGAAGCCGCCGCGGTTGAAGCCGCCGTCGATGCCGTGCTGGCGGACGGTGTGCGCACGCGCGACATTGCCCATACCGGCACCGAAGTTGTCACTACAACTGTGATGGGTGATCTGGTGGCGGAGAAGCTGGCTAATAATTAATAGGTAACAAATAATAAGTAATTGCTAATTATTTGTTGTACATGGCAACCATTCACAAATAACTGGGCATGATCATCCATGACTACAGAACCGCAAGACCGTCTCCGTTCCACCATCCGCTTGCTGGGCAATTTGCTTGGCGAGACGATCATAGAGCAAGAAGGCCAGGCCATTTACGATCTCGAAGAAGAGATTCGTAGCCTGTCCAAGGCGTGGCGTTCGGGCGACCGTTCTTCATTGGCGCGCATTGAGGCCATGTTGCCGGAATTAATGAGCGATTTGCCGCGCGCACTGGCGATGTTGAAGGCCTTCACCACCTACTTTCAGCTTGTGAATTTGGCCGAGGAGCAGCAGCGCGTCTACATTTTGCGCGAGCGGGCGCGTGCCGCTTATACCCAGGGTGTGCCGATGGCAGAAACAATTGCGCACGCGGTGCGGCGCTTGCAGGAAGAAGGGGCGACGGCTGATGATGTGCGCCGCCTGCTCAAAGACCTCTTCATCATGCCTGTTTTTACGGCCCACCCGACCGAATCAAAACGGCGGACGATTCTGCAAAAATTAAAGAGTATTGCCAAGGCGCTCGATGCATTGGAGCAACCCGACATTTTGCCGCCCACCGAAGAGGAGATCACGCAACAGATTCGTGAAAATATCGTGTTGCTCTGGCAAAGTGACGAAACGCGCGATCGTCCGCCCACGGTAATGGATGAAGTACGCAACGGGCTCTACTATTTTGAGTCCACCCTCTTTCATCTTGTGTCGCAGATTTACCGTGAAGTCGAGCGCGCGCTGGCCGAATATTATCCAGGCGAAACATTCGCGCTACCCACCTTTTTACGCTACGGCTCCTGGGTGGGCGGCGA